>CANKBJ010000061.1 GCA_947479905.1 Bradyrhizobiaceae bacterium | reverse complement strand
GAACAGAAATTCGTCGCGCCGCCGGAACTGAAATCGACCCTGAAAAACCTGCCGCAGCGATTTACCGGACGCGGCGCCGGCGTGCGCCGCATCGATCATCTGGCGCTGCTGGCCAAGGACGTGCAGGCCAACCGCAAATTCGCGCAGGAACTGCTAGGATTCCAGCTGCGCGAGCAGGTGCGCTTCGACAACGGCAAGACCGAGATCGGCTCGTGGATGAGCCCGACCGCGATCCACCATCAGCTGGCCTATGTCGTCGACGTGAAGGGCGCGCATGGCCGCCTGCATCACTTCTCGATGTGGGTCGACAACCGCGACGACGTCATGCGCGCCGCCGACATCCTGTCGGAAAACGGCATCTTCATCGAAGCCGGTCCGTCCAAGCACAACAATTCGCAGGGCTTCTATCTCTACAGCTATGAGCCGGGCGGCAACCGCGTCGAGGTCTATTCGTCGAGCTTCCTCGTCGTCGCGCCGGACTGGGAGCCGGTCACTTGGAACGAGGAAGAGCGCGGCACCGGCACCTATTGGGGCGCGACCTTGCCCGACAGCTTCATCGAATATGCCACGCCCAATGTCGCCGGCGAAGTCACCAAGGCTCCCGAGATACTCAAGGAAGCCATCGCGTCGCTGTCGTAGCTTTTCCCTCCCCCCGCGCAGCGGTGGGGAGGGTCGCTCGGCAATCGCTTCGGCGATTGCTGAGCGGGGTGGGGGAAATTCGCGCTAAGAAAAACGCCTCCACCCCCGACCCCTCCCATGTCCCTGCCGCCCCGGATCGACGCTAGAATCGTGCGCGAAAGCATCGGCTCCTATGCCGATCCGAAAGTCCCGCTTGCCGAGCGCAACGCCATCTACAGCGAACTGCTGGGCTTCGTGCCGCCGCGCATCGAGGAGCGCATGGCGGTGACCGGCGCGCTCGATCCGGTGCTACTCGATCTGCAGGAGAAGATGCGCGAGCACGCGATGTATCCCAAATGCTTCGACACCAAGACCGCGCAGCTGATGCTGTTCGGCATGCTGTTGATGGACATGAGCGACGCGGCGCAACTGCACGCCATCGCCGCCCGCCGCGCCGGCGCGAGCTGAGAGGAGATGCAGGCGGTGATCAGCCTGTGTTTCCTGTTCCGCGGCCTGCCGGCGGCCAACCGCGGCGCGGAAATACTCGGTCATCTCGCCAAGAAGGAAGCCGACGCCAAGGCGACGGCGGCCTGATTGCACCGGCCAGGCGCTGCCACCGGTTGTCGGTGGTGTCGCTAGACTCTTTGAATCGCTGGCGAATCAGCTTAGACACACAGTGTTATCCACAGCTGACCGTTGTCGTCATTGTACGATTGTTCGTCGTTGCCGTTCACGCAACGATCAGGGGGTAGACGATTCGGCGCTCGCCACCGGGCTACCCCATGCAGGCTCTGCCAAGCAGACCACGCCTCGATCAGATCGCGCAGAAATGGCATGATCTTGCCCAGCGTCGGCTCGACTATTACACCGAGCTTTATCGCAGCGGCCGCTGGCAGCTTTATTACACGCAGGACCGGTTCGCCATTCGCATGCTCGATGTCATCAACGCCGCCAAGCAATGGCGCGAACTGGCCGGCGCGCCGCCGCCGGAGCAGGCGGCGCAGCCTAGCCAGCTGGAATCGATGAGCCAGCTCGAATCGTCCGGCCAACTGGAGCAACCGAGCCAGTTGGAACTGCTGAATCAGTTGGAAGAGGCCGCGCCATTGGAAGAAGCTGCACGGTTGGAAGAAGCGGCCCGTTTGGACGAGGCAAGCCAGCCGGAGCCGCCGGCCCCGCAGGGCGACAAACTGCGCACCGCCGCATGATGCTGATCCGGTCCTTAACTGTAGCGGCCTTCGTTTCGGCTATGGCGGCGCCCGCCATCGCCGCCGGCGACCTCAAGAAAGGCGAGACGCTGCTGACGCGCGACTGTTCGCGCTGCCATGCCGTCGGCGCGTCCGGCGCCAGCCCGCGCGCCGATGCGCCGGCGTTCCGCACTTTGGCCACCCGCTATCCCATCGAGGCGCTGGAAGAGGCGCTCGGCGAGGGCATCATGTCCGGCCACCCCGATATGCCGGAATTCAGGTATGATGCCGACGACGTCGGTGCCATCATCGATTATCTGAAGTCGATCCAGCCGCGGTAGGCAGGCCTGCCTGCGCGGTTTCCCGCCAAAGAGTACCCCATCATGAGCAGCGCCCTGTTTTCGCCGATCAATCTGGCAGGTCTCGAGCTTGCCAACCGTCTCGTCGTGTCGCCGATGTGCCAGTATTCCGGCGACGACGGCTGCGCCAATGACTGGCACCTGATGCATCTCGGCATGCTGGCCAATTCCGGCGCGGCGCTGGTGGTCGTCGAGGCCACCCATGTCGAACGTTCGGGGCGCATCACCCATGGTTGCCTCGGGCTTTATTCCGACGACAACGAGGCGGCGCTCGCCCGCGTCGTCAACAGCGCCCGGCGCGCCGGCACCGCAAAATTCGGCATCCAGATCGCGCATTCCGGCCGCAAGGGGTCGGCGCAGAAGCCGTGGGAAGGACCGATCGCGCTTAAAAGCGGGCAGGACCCGTGGGAAACCATCGCGGCGTCGCCTTTGCCCTGGGGCGAAGGCTGGCATACGCCGCGCGAGGCGACTGAAGCCGACTTGGTCCGCGTGCGCGACGCTTTCGTTTCCGCCACGCAGCGCGCGCTGCGCATCGGCTTCGACGAAATCGAACTGCACATGGCGCACGGCTATCTGTTGCACGGCTTCATGTCGCCGATCTCGAACAAGCGCACCGATCAATATGGCGGCTCGTTCGAGAACCGGCTGCGCTTTCCGCTGTCGGTGGCCAAGGCCGTGCGCGCCATCGTGCCGAAAGGCGTGCCGCTCGGGGCGCGCATCACCGGCTCCGACTGGCGCGACGGCGGCCTGACGGGCGATGACGCGGTCAGAATCGCGAAGGCGCTGAAGGCCGAGGGCATCGACTTCATCTGCGTTTCGTCCGGCGGCGTGCTGGCCGAAATCCGCAATCCAACCGAGGCCGGCTACAACGTGGCGCTCGCCGCGCGCGTGAAAAAGGAAGTTGGCATAGCGACCCGCGCGGTCGGCGCCATCATCGATCCGGCGCATGCCGAAAAAATCGTCGCCTCAGGCGACGCCGACATGGTCGCGGCCGCGCGCATCTTCCTCGACGATCCGCATTGGGGCTGGCACGCCGCCAAGGCGCTCGGCGCCGACGTGCCGCGCCCGGTGCAATATGCCCGCGCCGGTCCGGCTTTGTGGGCGCCGGCGAAGACGAAGGCGTGAGAGTGGCTGTCATTCCGGGGCGACGCGAAGCGGCGAACCCGGAATCCAGAAATGGATTCGGCACGCGTAACTGGATTCCGGGTCCGGCCCAAACGGGCCGTCCCGGAATGACGAGCTAACATGGACTCCTTCGTCTTCCTCGCCGTCCTGTTCGCAGCCTTCTGCCACGCCGGCTGGAACGCGCTGATCAAGGTCGGCCTCGCCCCTTTATCGACCACGACTTTGATCTCGCTTGGTTCCGGCGTTGTCGCGCTGTTCTTTCTGCCCATTGTCGGACTGCCGGCGCTCGCCGCCTGGCCGTGGATCGGCGCCTCGGTCGTCATCCATCTGTTCTATTTCGCCGCGCTGATCGAAGCCTATCGCACCGGCGACCTCGGTCAGGTCTATCCGATCGCGCGCGGCGCCGCGCCTTTGATGACGGCGACGGTGACGACACTGTTCGTCGGCGAAACGATGGACCTCGCTGGCTGGGGCGGCATCGTCGCTTTGGTCGCCGGCGTGTTTTTGCTGTCAGCGCGCGGCGGCCGCGACTTCGTCGCGTTCGACCGCCGCGCCATTGGCTTCGCGCTTCTAACCGCGCTGACCATCTGCGCCTATTCGGTGGTCGACGGCATTGGCGGCCGGCTGGCCGGCAACCCGCATGCCTATTCGGCCTGGCTCTTTTTCGGTATCGCCTTTGTCATGCTGCCTTACGCGCTGTGGCGCGACGGCCGCGACGTCATTCCGGCCATGCGGACGTACTGGCGGCGCGGCCTCGTCGGCGGCGGCATGCAGTTGATGTCCTACGGCATCGCCATCTGGGCGATGGCGGTCGCGCCTATCGCCATTGTCGCTACTTTACGCGAAACCAGCGTGCTGTTCGGCGCGCTGATCGCCGTGATCGTGCTCAAGGAACCGTTGCGCGCCACACGCATCGGCGCGGCGGTGCTGATCCTGTTCGGCCTGGTGCTGATCCGCATTCAATAGTCGTCACGCGCGGGTAGCACGGCGATAGGCGCGCGCGAGCTTTGCCGGATCGGTGCCAAGCAAATAGCGCAGCCGCAGCGACCACATCAACAGCACGGTGCGCACGATGCCGTTCTTTTGCCAGCGGCGCGCGGAGGTCGTCACCCGCGCGGAGAGGCACAGCGGGCGGGAGATGCGCTTCAATCTGGCCGACAGCGCGATGTCCTCCATCAGCGCGATCGGCGGAAAGCCGCCCGCCATCTCGAACGCGGCGCGGGTGACGAACATCGCCTGATCGCCGGTGCAGATGCCGGTCAATCGCGAGCGCCAGTTCATGGCGAAGGCGACGAGGCGCATGGCGCCGCTTGCGTCGAACCGCACATCGAAGCGGCCCCAGGCGCGGCCGGATCGGGTGAGGCCGTCCATGATTTGCCGGTCGGCGTCGCCGGGCAGCAAGGTGTCGGCATGCAGGAACAGCAGCACGTCGCCGCGCGCTTTGGCCGCGCCTTCATTCATTTGCAAGGCGCGGCCGCGCGGCGCGGAAATGACGCGATCGGCGCGGCCGCGCGCCAGATCGGCCGTGCCGTCGGAGCTTTCGCCGTCGGCGACGACAATCTCGACGCCGCGCAGGCGATAGACCTGCAATGCATTCAGCGTCGCCTCGATCGTGGCGGCCTCGTTCAGCGCCGGCATGACGATCGAGAGTGTCATCGGCGGGCGCGGGCCTGCGCGAGGCTCACTCCGCCGCCTCTTTCAGCGCGCCGCCGCAGCTCGAACCTTGCCCCGCGGTGCAGCCATAGCAATGACCGGAGACGCGGATCGGATTGCCGGCGAGGTCTTCGTCCATCAGGTCGGCGAGATGCACGCGCTTGTTGGCGTCATAGGGCAAGGGCAGATCGAGCATCTGGTTGAAGTCGCAGTCGAACACATAGCCTTTATAGTCGACGGAAATCATCGAGCGGCACATGACGCCATCGAGATTGGCGTCGAGATGCGCGTCCTGCAACAGATTCAAGTAGCCATCGAACTCGCCTTTGGTGACGAGCGTCGAACCGAAGCGCTGGATCGGCATGTTGGCGAGCACGAACAGTTTGTTGAAGACGATGCCGAACTCGGCGCCAAGGATGCGCTTGTAGTCGGCCTCCAGGCCCGCCTGTCCCGGCGGCAGCGACGGGCCGAGCGGATTGTAGACGAGGTTCAAGGTCAATGCCGGATCGCGTCCGTAGCCGAGCGCATTGAGCGCCCGCAAGCCGCGGATCGAGGCGTCGAACACGCCCTTGCCGCGCTGCGCCTCGACATTCTTGAGTGAATAGCACGGCAGCGAGGCGACGATCTCGACGCCATTCGCCGCCAGAAACGCCGCGAGGTCATCCTGACCGGGCTGTTCCACGATCGTCAGATTGCAGCGGTCCATCACTTTGACGCCAAGCGCGCGCGCGCCCGTCACCAGCCGGCGGAAATTGGCGTTCAATTCCGGCGCGCCGCCGGTGATGTCGAGCGTCCGGATGCCGCGCCGTGCGATGAAAGCAAGCGCCAGCTCGGCGACGTCGGCATCCATCTCTTCGGTGCGCGTCGGCCCGGCATTCACATGGCAGTGGAAGCAGGTCTGGTTGCAGCGATAGCCGACATTGATTTGCAGGGTGTCGAGCGTGCCGCGCCGCAGCGCCGGGAACGGGATCCTGTCGAGCAGAGGCAAAGTATCGCGCATGGTCGTCCTCGCATTGCGACGCGAACTTGCCATGTGCCGCGCGCGGCGTCACCCCTCGCGCGGCATTGTCAGCGCGCCAGCGCCGGCTCCACCGGCATCGGCAGGCCGATGCGGCCGAAGCCCGGCAGCTTGATGGCCGGATGGCGCAGGTCGAGCCCGGCGACCAGGCCGAGCAGGCCGACCTCGACGCCCTCGACCCAGCCGATCTTCAGGGCGGCGAGCCCGTACAAGTTCAATTCCACACCGGTGCCGCTGTCGGTCCGGCCGGCGTAGAAGCGGTCGCGGAAATCGCGGCCGACCGCGTTCGGCGGCAGCGTGGCGCCTAACTCGGGCACCGCGCGCAGCACGGCGGCGGTGAACGAGTTGCTGTTCGGTCCCGGCCAGATGCGGTAGTCGCCGGAATTGGCGTAAGCGTAGTCGCGCACCGCGGCCTCGACCTTGGGGATCATCGCCTCGGCCGCGGCGCCGGACACGTCGGCGATCGCCACCGGCATGTTGCCGTACCAGCGTCCGTCCGCCGGCCAGCCATTGGCGCGCACCGGCGAACCCCAGCCGACCACGTCGTAGCGGGTCCAGGTTGCCGCGTTGGTGCGCTTGAACACCACCCAGCTGTGTACCGAGAAGATGCCCTTCCAGGCGCCGGTGGTGCCGGAATAGATCACCAGCCGCGCCGGCGCGTGGTCCTTCGCCGGCGGCAGCGTGCGGGTCGACGACCAGTCGGCGTCGCGCCACGAGCGCGCGTCGCTGCCCATCCAATAGAGGGCGGCGCGGGCCAGAAGCGGGACGAGGAAAACGGCAAATATGATGAGCATGATGGAAGCGCGGCGGCTGAATCGGCGGGTGGACGGCATGGCCATGACGGATAATCTGCGTTCGCGGCGCAAAGGTGGCAAGGAAGCGCCGCGGCACATGAACTTCCGGTAAGCTTGCCGGCCTCAGCCCGTCTTGTTGCCGCTGACGCGCAATCGCGGATAGCGCGCCGCGCCGCCCAAAGCGAGATCGCCGGTCACCGCCTTGTCCCATGCCATGCCGCGAATGGCGCCGCCTTTCGCGTCGACGATCAGATTGTCGGTAATGGTCGCGGATCCCGCGCCTTGCACGACCGAGACGCCGATGCCGATGCCGGTCTGGCGCACCGTATTGCCGGTCACCGTGACGTTGTGCAGATATTTGCCCGATCCCACTTCGATGCCCATCACCGGCGCATTTACGATGGTATTGCCGGTCACCAGGGTATCCGCCTCGACGCCGATGCCGACGCCGTACGAATCCGGCCCGCCCTGCGGACGTTTGTTGACGACATTGCGGATGACGTTGCCACGCACCACCGCGCCGCGCCCGCCTTTGTCGTAATTGGTGACGGCGACGCCGACCGCCGCGCCGTCCACGACATTATTGACGATGGTGGCATCTTCGAACTCGAATTCGGAATAGATCGCCACTTCGCCCAATTCGTAACACTGGTTTTCGAGTATTTTGATATGCGAGGCGGCATTGCCGCGCACCGCGGAAAACGCCGCGCGCCGGATCGTGTTGCCGCGTACGGTAACGCCCGCCGCGCGGAAGATGTTGATGGCGTTGCCGTTCTGGCCCGAGCCGCCGGCGCGCGCCTCGGTGTCCTCGATAATATTGTTTTCGACGATGCTGCCGTCATTGCGTTTGACGCTCTGCCAGACGCGGATGCCGCCATTGCCGGACTTGGCGATTTTGTTGCCGCGAATGATGACGCCGGTATTGTCGACGCAATAGAGCGCATTGTCGGCGGAGCCGGCGATGCTGTTGCCGCTGATCGTGCCGGTCGACCGGAACACGCCGATGGCGTTGCCATTGGCGTTGGCGATAGCGCAGTCGTTGATCCTGAGGTTGCGCGCGCCGGTGATAGCGACGAGGGCGCCGTCACGGCCGAGCGGCGTATTGCCGCCGTCGAGCGCAAGACCGGTGAGCGCAACGCCCTCGGCATCGTGCGCCGCCAGCAGCGACGGTCCGCGCGTCAGGACGATCCGCGCGCCGCGCCCGCCGACGATCTGCGAACCGCCGCGCAAGGTGAGCGGGCCGCTGCGATAGGTGCCGGTCGCCAGCCACAAGGGCTGCTGCGCCTGCGCGGCGCGGTCGATGGCGCGCTGGAGCTGTCTCGTCTGATCCACCCCCGCATGCGCGCGCACGCCGAACTGCGCGGCGTCCAGCCCTTGCGGCTTTTCCGTCTGCGCGCGCGCAGGCGTCGCGACGAGCGCCAGCGATCCGAGCAGCAGACGACGGCGGTTCACGAGCATGGCGGCACTCTGGGCGGCGAGAGATCACGTCCGGTCAGACGGCGGCGTATCATTTTTCGATCGCCGCCGCCATCGCCAGAAGTATGCGGGTTCCGGCGCGGCGCAATTTGTTGGATGTCAATTTCCGTTCGTACCGGCGGGGACGGGCGGAAGAGGGGGGCGGAACCAGCGGCACATGCACGAAGGCCGCCAGTCCTGGCCCGCCGGCCTCGCTCGCCTTCCAGCACAGATAATTGCACAGATAGCGCCCGGCATCGCGCGACAGTCTTGCCGGCAGGCCGGCGGTTTGCGCCGCCGCCAGAAGCCGCCGCCGCGGCGCCGGCATCTTGCGGGTGGATGGCCCGCCTTCCGCGATCATGCGCCGGCGCAGCACTTGCCCTGACGCATCCGGCAACCGTGTCAGGGCATTCCGCGCCCGCGTTTCGATGCGAATAAATGGGGTGGCCGCCGCCAGGCCGAACATCAACAGCGCGTCGGGCTTATATTGCGCAAGCAGCGCCGGCAGGTCGCGGTCGACCGCGGCGTAACTGGTCTCAAAAATGTGGCTGACGATTTTCATATCCGCCAGAGCCGGCCGCTTCAGTAGCGCCAGTTCCTCGACCAGCCGGATCGTCGGATTATAGGGCGCGCCGGGGAACGGCCCGAAGCCGGTGATGAGGAGCGTGGGCATGACGGTGAATGTATCACAGCGGCCGCGCGCCAGGCCAAGCCAGCTTTCGCACCTCGCCAGCTCAGCGCATATCCTTGATCTGCGCCTTGTCGATCATCAGATTGGCGACGATGTTGCGCAGCCGGTGGTTTTCCTTGCGCAGCGTTCTGGCTTCGTGGGAGCCGCTGCCGCGGGCAAGGGCGCTGACGGTCGCGGCAATGGCGACGAGCAACAAGACGATATTCAGCAATCCGGTCTGGCTTACGAAATCGAACACGCGACATCTCCGTCTCGGCCAAAGCCGACGGGGGGCACTCACGTCCTTCTGGAGGGATGGGGCCGCGAGGTTCTGTCGCGGCCTGGTGGAACTTCTACCGCGCTTTTGGTTACCGCCGGCATAAGGAAGATGGTTAACGAAGTGTCGCACCGGCGGTAACGCGATGGGCGATCTGCTTATCCCTCCCCTGAAAGGGGAGGGTGGTCCGCCTTAGCGAAAGCGAAGGCGGGTCGGGTGGGGATGTGTATCTGTAGAGCGATCACCCCACCCCCGGCGCTTGCGCGCCGGACCCTCCCCGTGACCGGGGAGGGATAAGCAGACTACACCCCAAGCAACGCCGCGATTTCTTCCACCGCCAAAGTCGGCGCCAGTTTCCCCGCCGCCACCTGCTCTTCCGCCTGCTTCACCTTGGCGCGCACGGCCGGATCGCCGCGCAACCGCGCGGTGAGGCGTTCCTCCAGCAAAGTCCACATCCATTTCACCTGCTGGGCGCGGCGCTGCTCAGCGAGTTCGCCGGTCGCGGACATCTTCTGCTTGTGATCGAGCACCTGCGCCCAAAGGCCATCGATGCCGTCGCCGGTCAGCGCCGAGAAGGTCACCACCGGCGGCGACCAGGTCAATGTGCGTGGCGCGAGGATATGCAGCGCCGACTTGAAATCGGCGGCGGCGATATTGGCGCGCGCGATGTTGTCGCCATCGGCCTTGTTGACGGCGATCATGTCGGCGAGTTCAACGATGCCTTTCTTGATGCCCTGCAATTCGTCGCCGGAGCCGGCGACCATCAGCACGAGGAAAAAGTCGGTCATGTCGGCGACCGCGGTTTCCGATTGTCCGACGCCGACGGTCTCGATGATGACGACGTCGTAGCCGGCCGCCTCGCACAAAAGCATCGTTTCGCGTGTTTTCGCGGCGACGCCACCGAGCGTGCCGGATGAGGGCGAGGGGCGGATGAACGCATTCGGATCGACGGCAAGCCGCGCCATGCGCGTCTTGTCGCCGAGGATCGACCCGCCGGTGCGGCTCGACGACGGATCGACCGCCAGCACCGCGACCTTGTGGCCTTTCGCCGTGAGCGCCGCGCCGAGCGCATCGATGGTGGTGGACTTGCCGGCGCCGGGTGCGCCAGTGATGCCGAGCCGCACCGCCTTGCCCGTGAACGGCAGCAGTTCTTGCACCAGCAGATGCGCGGTCTTGCGGTGATCGGCCCGCGTGCTCTCAACGAGCGTGATGGCGCGCGCCAATGTCGCGCGGTCGCCGGCGCGGATGGCGGCGGCGAGCGCCGCAGTGTCGGCAGTCGAATCGGAACGGGAAGGCGTCGTCATTCGCTCCCTTTACACCGAACGCGGCAGACGGGCGAAATCGTGAGTGGGCCTTTGCCTAGTCGAACATCGCAACGGCGCGGACCCAACCGCCCGACGCAGCTTTGATCTTGAAGGGAAAGCATGCGACGGTGAAACCATCTGGCGGCAGTTTTTCCAGATTGTAGAGCTTTTCCATCTGACAATAGGGGATATCGATCCCCGCGTAATGGCCCTCCCAGATGATCGAGGGGTCGCCGGTTTCCTGATAGCGCTTCTGCGTGTAGACAAACGGCGCATCCCAGCCCCAGGCGTCGATGCCGACCACGCGCACGCCGCGTTCGGTCAAATACAGCGTCGCCTCGCGTCCCATGCCGATGCCGGTCGTCATGTATTTGTCGGTGCCGAAGGTTTCGCTGGTTCTGGTATTCACCAGAACGATGTCGAGCGGCTTGAGATCGTGGTCGATGCGCTTCAACTCGGCTTCTACTTCCGCTGCGGTCACGATGTGACCGTCCTCCATATTGCGAAAGTCAAGTTTAACGCCCGGCCGAAAGAACCAGTCGAGCGGCGCCTCGTCGATTGTCATCATAGGCTTGCCCTGCCGGTCTTTCGAATGGAAGTGATAGGGCGCATCCATGTGAGTGCCATTGTGCGTGGTTAAAGTAACGATCTCCCATGACCATGCCTCGCCATCGGGAAGGTCGGACGGCTTCAAGCCCGGCAACATCGAACACATCAGGTCGACGTTTTCCTTGTTGGAGACATATTTGATCTGCGGCCGCATCGCCGGCGGGTCGATAACGGTTTCGTTGTCGAGCGGCAGGGAGATGTCGATGATGTTTGATGGAAGTTTCATTCTCGGTTTTCCTCCAGCCGATTTCGTTCGCAGCGAATTTGACAGCGCGAAAGCTTGAGCGCGCCCCGACTTTCACGCTAGCGAGTCAATGTCGGAGAGCGCAATGGGTCCGCCAGCGAGCGAGCTTACTCCGCCGCCTGCTGATCGTGGCCGAGGCGATGATGCAGGGTCTTGAGCAGGTTTTCCGCCGCTTCCGCGATCACCGTACCGGGCGGGAAGATCGCCTCGCAGCCGGCCTTGGTCAGCGCCTCGTAATCCTGCGGCGGCACGACGCCGCCGACCACGATCATGATGTCGTCGCGGCCTTGCGCGGCCAGTTGTTTTTTAAGTTCCGGCACCAGTGTGAGATGCGCGGCGGCCAGCGACGAGACGCCGAGAATATGGACGTCGTTTTCCACCGCCTGGCGCGCGGCTTCCTCGGGCGTCGCGAACAGCGGCCCGATGTCGACGTCGAAGCCGAGATCGGCAAAGGCCGAGGCGATGACTTTCTGGCCGCGGTCATGGCCGTCCTGGCCGATCTTGGCGACCAGCAGACGCGGGCGTCGTCCTTCGGCGGACTCGAATTTTTCCACCGCGACACGGACCCGTTCGACCGCACTGTTCACGCCGACCTCCCGCTTGTAGACGCCGGTAATCGATTTGATCGAGGCGACGTGGCGGCCATAGACATTTTCCAGCGCCATCGAGATTTCGCCGACGGTCGCCTTGGCGCGCGCGGCGTCGACCGCGAGCTCGAGCAGATTGCCATTGCCATTGGCGGCGCGGGTCAGCGCGTCGAGCGCTTCCTGCAGCGCCGCCGGGTCGCGCTCCGCGCGAAGGCGCTTGAGTTTGTCGAGCTGCATTTGACGGACAGCGGTGTTGTCGATCTTGAGGACGTCGATCGGGTCCTCTTCGGTCGGCTGGTATTTGTTGACGCCGATCACCGACTGCACGCCGGCATCGATGCGCGCCTGGGTCTTGGCCGAGGCTTCCTCGATGCGCAATTTCGGAATGCCGGCCTCGATCGCCTTGGTCATGCCGCCGAGCGCCTCGACTTCCTCGATATGCGCCCACGCCTTGGCGGCGAGATCGTAGGTCAGCTTCTCGACGTAATAGGAGCCGCCCCAAGGATCGACGATGCGGGTGGCGTTGGCTTCCTGCTGCAAGACAATTTGAGTATTGCGGGCGACGCGGGCGGAAAAGTCGGTCGGCAGGGCGAGCGCTTCGTCCAGCGCATTGGTGTGCAGCGACTGCGTCTGGCCTTGGGTGGCCGCCATTGCCTCGATCATGGTGCGCGAGACGTTGTTGAACACATCTTGAGCTGCCAGCGACCAGCCCGAGGTCTGGCAATGGGTGCGCAAGGACAGCGAGCGCGCATCCGCCGGATTGAACGGCTTGATCAGCTTCGCCCAGATCATGCGCGCGGCGCGCATCTTGGCGATTTCCATGAAGTAGTTCATCCCGATCGCCCAGAAGAAGGACAGGCGCGGCGCAAACTGGTCGATGGTGAGGCCGGCCTTCAAACCGGTGCGGACATACTCGACGCCGTCGGCCAGCGTGTAGGCGAGTTCGAGGTCCTGCGTCGCGCCGGCTTCCTGCATGTGATAGCCGGAAATCGAGATCGAATTGAACTTCGGCATTTCGACGGACGTATAGGCAAAGATGTCGGAGATGATGCGCAACGACGCCGCCGGCGGATAGATATAGGTGTTGCGCACCATGAATTCTTTGAGGATGTCGTTCTGGATCGTGCCCGACAGTTTGGCGTGCGGCACGCCCTGTTCCTCGGCCGCGACGATGTACAGCGCCAGCACCGGCAGCACCGCGCCGTTCATGGTCATCGATACGCTCATCTTGTCGAGCGGAATGCCGCTGAACAAAGTGCGCATGTCGTAGATCGAGTCGATCGCAACGCCGGCCATGCCGACATCGCCGGCGACGCGCGGATGGTCGGAGTCATAGCCGCGATGGGTGGCGAGATCGAAGGCGATGGACAGGCCCTTCTGCCCGGCGGCGAGATTGCGGCGGTAGAAGGCGTTGCTGTCTTCCGCCGTGGAGAAGCCGGCATATTGGCGGATGGTCCAGGGCTGCGCCGCGTACATCGCCGGATAAGGCCCGCGCAGATAGGGGGCCTTGCCGGGGTAGGTGTCGAGGAAGTCGATGCCTTTAAGATCGGCTTCGCCATAGACCGGCTTCACGGGAATCGACTCCGGCGTGATCCACGGCGCGGTGGCGGCGCCGGCACTCGACACGGCTGCGTCGGAGAAATCAATCGTTGCGAAGTTCGGAACCTGACTCATGATTTCACCAGACTATCATGGGTGGCCTGCAAGGTCGAAAGCATGTCGCAGCCCATAAACACAAAGGTTTTGACGCCGGACGCTTTGAGCGCGGCTTCCAGTTCGCCCGGGCGTCCGGCCAGATGAACAATCGCCCCGGCCTCGCTCAGCGCTTTGGCGGCGGCCGCGCCTTGTTCGGCATAGGCGGCGTCGGTGCCGCACAGGCAGGCGAGGTCGGCGCCGGACTTTTTGTAGGCGGCGATCATCTCGGCCTGATCCTTGAAACCGTCATGCGTCGGCGCTTCGATGCCGCCGGCCTCGTAGAAATTCCTGGCGAACATCGCGCGCGGTGTGAAGTCGGCGAGCTTGCCGAGCGTCGCCAGAAACACTTTCGGCCGCGCCCCGGTCCTGAGCAAAGCCGCGTCGGACTTGTCGCGCAACGCCTCGAACGGTTCGGCCAGACGAATGCTCGGCAGCGGCTCGACTTTGGCGCTCGCCGCATTTTCTTGTCGCGGCGCGACGCGGGCGATATTCAGCACCGCCGGAAATTTTTCGCCGAGATTGGGATAATCGCTGGTGCCGATCAACGTGTCCTTGCGGCGCGCGATCGCCGCCTGCCGCGCGGCGCGGACAGTGGCGACGTTTTTCTGGATCATGCCGCTTTCAAGCGCGGCCCAGGCGCCGCCGGCTTTATCGATTTCCTGAAATTGCGACCATGCGGCGACGCACAGCTCGCTGGTCAGCGCCTCGATGGCGCCGGAGCCGGCGGCTGGGTCGGCGACTTTGGCGAGATGCGACTCTTCGAGCAGCACCAGTTGCGTGTTGCGCGCCACTCTTCGGGCGAAAGCATCCGGCAATCCGAGCGCCAAGGTATGCGGCAGCGCGACGATGGTGTCGGCGCCGCCAAGGCCGGCTGCGGCGACCGCGATGGTCGTACGCAGCATGTTCACATTGGGGTCGCGTTTGGTCAGCATGCGCCAGGCCGTCTCGGCGGCGACCGTCGTGCGCTTTGGCGTCAGGCCGCAAGCTTCTTCGACGCGCGCCCATAATTTTCGGATGGCGCGGAACTTGGCGATGGTGAGAAACTGGTCGGCGTCGGCGGCAAGCCGGAAATAGATCATGCTGCGCGCGGCCTCGAGCGAAACGCCGCCGGCTTCGAGCGTCCGCAGGCAGTCGACCGCGGCGGCGAGCGCGAACGAAAGTTCCTGCGCTTCGGAGCCGCTGGCATTGTGAATGATGCGTCCATCGGCGACGACGAAGGGGCCGGCGAAGCCTTGCTCTGCAAGCGCGCGAACGGCGCCTGCAAATCCTTTCGACAATTCACTCCACGGCATCGGGCTGGCGCCCGACGCGGCGAAACCGCCGATCGGATTGAGGCTGCCGTGCAAGTCGACCGACGCCGGCGCATGGCCGCGCGCCTTGATCAGCGCCACGACCTGATCGACGGCGGGGCGCGTCGCCGGACTGAGATTGAAATCAATGGTGATGCCGGCGTCGAGTTCGATACCGTCGAGCGCGCGCTTGATCGTCTCGGGCGAGGCGTCAAGGCCGTAGCCATTGGCGTTAAGCGAGCCGGCAAAAACCAGCGTCAGCCCGGTCGCGCCGTTCTCCAGGTCCTGAAGCGCCAGCTTGTTGGCGGCGACCGGATCGGGATGATCGACCCGCTGCATGATGGTCCAGGGGCTGCCGGCCTCGCGGCCGGCGACCGGCTCGACGCCGGCGGCGCGCGCATAGAGCGGCTCGACCCGCAACCCGTCATAGGTCTGGCTGACCAGCTTCTTGTCGAAGGAGGCACCCTTGAGCGCGGCATCGACCAGTTTGCGCCATTCGGCGGCGTCGGTAGCGGGGAATTCGGCGGCAAGCGCAAGGGGTTCGGTCATGGAGCCAAATTGCCATAGATGGCGGGGTCTCGCCATTGCGATAAAGCAAATTACATGCCCGGAGAGGGCAAAGGCGGTAATCGCTCGATTCCGGCGGCATCGACCCTGGCCAGCGCCTCGCTCAGCCTCTCGCCGGAGATGACGCGGTCGCCGGCGATTTCGGCGAGCGGCAGCAGAACGAAGGCGCGCTCGAACAGCCGCGGATGCGGCAGGATCAAGCCCGGCTCGTCGAGCGTCAGGTCGTCATAGGCGATGATGTCGATGTCGGCGGTGCGCGGTCCCCAGCGCTTCTCGTGCGCCCGGTCGCGGCCGAGCTTCATCTCGACCTCCTGCGCCCGCGCCAGCAAATCGCGCGGCGACAGAATGGTATCGACGGCAATGCACAGGTTGATGAAGGGCGGCTGGTATTTGAAGCCCCAGGGCGGCGTAAAATAATCGGACGAGCGCGCCGTCAAACGAATGTCGATGCCATCGCACAAGAGTTGCACGGCGCGATCGAGGATCGCCCGGCTGTTGCCGACATTGCCGCCGAGCGCGAGGTAGGCTTGCGCAACATGCCCTTCGGTCATGACTATGATTTTTGCCGGCCGCGCACCAAAGTGACGCCGACATCGTTGAAGGTGGCGGCGATCGGCGCATGCGGCTTGTGGATCGTCACCGCCACCGACAACACGCGCGGGAAGGCCGACAGGATTGCGTCGGCGACACGGCCGGCGGCGGCCTCGATCAGCCGGAAGCGCTGCGAGTTGAAGGCCTCGGTGGCGCGGGTCGCCACCTGATCGTAGGAGACCGTGTCGTTGACCTTGTCGGAGCGGGCGGCGTCGGACAGATCGATGTCGAGATCGAGGTCGATGGTAAAGGTCTGCCCGACCTTGGCCTCGTGCGGCATGACGCCGTGATAGGCGTGCAGCGCCAGCCCCTTGATGAAAATCCGGTCGGTCATTGTCTGTCTTCTTTGCCTGCGGCGGCGATGGCGGAGGTCACGCGCAGCGCCTGCACGGTCTCGGCCACATCATGCACACGGACAATGGAAGCGCCATTGGCAACCGCGATCAAGTGGCTGGCGATCGAACCGCCGATGCGTTCGGCCGGGGCCGAGGGCGTGATCGTATTGATGAAACGCTTGCGCGAGGCGCCAACCAGCAGCGGCAGGCCGAACCTTTTGAACTCCGCCAGCCGCGCCAGGCAGATGATGCTCTGTTCCGGCGTCTTGCCGAAGCCGATGCCGGGGTCGAGCACGATCAACTCGCGGGCGATCCCGGCCTGCGCGGCGATCTCCAGGGTGCGGGCAAAAAACGCGATGACGTCGGCGACGATGTCGATGCCGGCGTCGGCGCGCTCGCGGTTGTGCATGGCGATCACCGGCACGCCGCGTTTCGCCACCAAAGTGGCCATGTCGGGATCGTGTTGCAGGCCCCAGACGTCGTTGACGATCGAGGCGCCGCGATCGAGCGCCCAGGCCGCCACGCTCGACTTGATGGTATCGATGGACAGGGGAAGACCGAGCGCCGCGACGTCCGGCAGCACCGGCTTGAGCCGCGCCAGTTCGTCCTCGGCCGAGACCGGTTTGGCGCCGCCATAGGGCCGGGTCGACTCGGCGCCGATATCGAGGATGTCCGCGCCTTGTTCGACCATTTCAGCGGCATGGGCGATGGCGCGCCCCGGGTCGAAGAATTCGCCGCCATCGGAAAAGGAATCCGGCGTGACATTAAGGATTCCCATGACCAGCGGCCGGCCGCGTCGCAGCAGCGCGGCCAGCGGCGGCGGCGCGGCGGGGCGCGTTTCGGGCATGTTCGACGCTGATGGAGTGACTGCCATGGGCCGTCCGTCTTGTAACCTTGGCGGTCGCTTTGCGCGGTCGCCGTCAAGCTGTCAAGCGGAGGCCGGGATCGGCGTCTTTAGTACGAGATCTTGATCGGCAGCTTCTTAGCGTGCTCGATCCAGCGCTCGACCACCTTCTCGGACGGCAGAAAGCGTACCAGTTTGCGCTTCTTGTTCGCCTCGGCCATCGCCTTGGCGAGGTTGCAGGGGTTGCGATACTTGAGTTCCTTGACCGTATCGACGCCGGCATGATGCAACAGCTCGGAATATTCCTTGCTGATGCCGCGCACGCGCATGCGGTCGGCATGGTTGGCCCAGCACAGCCATTGCTTTTCATCGATG
>CANKBJ010000060.1 GCA_947479905.1 Bradyrhizobiaceae bacterium | reverse complement strand
CGTCATTCCCAATGTCGTCGCCATCAACGCCGAATCGGCACCGCGCAAGCTGCGCGCGACTTTGGCGATCATCGCCGTCGGCTGTGTGCCGCTCGGCGGCGCCATTCCCGGCTTCGTCACGGCGGCCCTGGTGCCGACGCATGGCTGGCAGATTATTTTTCTGATCGGCGGCATCGTGCCGATTATCATCGCCATCGCCGCGCAGATCGGCCTGCCTGAATCGATCAAATACATGGCGCTGCACGAGAGCCAGCGCGGCAAGATGGAAAAGACCATCAAGGCGATTCGGCCGGACTATGTCGTGCCGCCCAATGCCAAATTCGTCATCGAGGACGAGAAGCAATATGCCGGCTTCAGCCCGGGCCATCTGTTTCGCGACGGGCTGGCGCTGATCACGCCGCTGCTGTGGCTTTTGTTCGCGCTCAATCTGATGGGCTATTTCTTCCTCATCAGCTGGACGCCGACCTTGATGACGGCGGCCAAGCTGCCGCCCGCCACTGCCGCGCTCGCCGGCGCCAGTCTGCAGATCGGCGGCACGGTCGGTGCGCTGCTGCTGTGCTGGTGGCTGCAGAAGCACCGCTTCCTCGCGGTCGCCATTCTGTTTGTGGCCGCCGTGCCCGCCGTCGGCGCCATCGGCTATGCCGCCGGGCTGGCGTCGCAGACCATCCTGCTGGTGACGATCTTCGTCGCCGGTTTCCTAGTGCTCGGCATTCAGTCCGGCATCAACGTCATCGGCGCCATGGTCTATCCGACTTCGCTGCGCGCCAATGGCTCGGGTTGGGAACTGGGCATCGGCCGCATCGGCTCGATCGTCGGGCCGCTGGTCGGCGCGTTGCTGATCGGCCTGCCGGTTGAGCGGCTTTATATGTGGTCGGCGCTGCCCTTCGCCGCCGGCGCGGTGATCTGCTTTATCATCCACCGGCTCAACACCGCGCGGCTGGCGGCTCATCCGGAACTGCGCGACGCGCAATAGCGCACGATGCGCAACGAATGCCGACGCCCCCGGCCAAAACCGGGGGCGCTTTCGCGTCAAAACGGTTCGTAGTCGCGTAGCGCCGGGATTACTTTCTCGCCGAACAATTTGATAGAGCGCATCAGGTCGGCTTCCGGCAGATCGCTGAAATTGAACTCGCCGAGGAACACGTTGAACAGGCCGGCCTTGGCGGCGGCGTGAATTTTCGCCGCCACCGTCTCGGCTGAGCCGATAAACACCAGTTCGTGCTTCATCAGGTAATCGGCGTCGAACAGATTGGCCATGATTTCGGAGGCGCCCGGTTCGCCGCGGCCGATGAACTTCTTGGCGTGCTCGCGCACGCGTTCCTCGAAGGTCTCGCCGGGTTTCGGATGCGGCAGAAAGCCTTCATAGGCGCGCGCCGCGCGCTTGAGCGCGACATCGATCGCCTTCTCGTCGGTGTCATCGACATGGACGATAGTGCAATAGGCAATGTTGGGCTTTTTCGGGTGGCCCGCCTTGCCCCAATCCTCGATGAATTTGACGTAGCGCGGTGCCGCGTCCTTGCGCGGATAGATCAGGAAATAGCCGGGATTGATGCCGTTTGTGGCGCAGAATTCCAAGGTCTGCGGGTCGCGGCTCATCATCCACAGCGGCGGGTGCGGCTTCTGGAACGGCTGCACGGAGATTTCCGCGGACTCGGTCTTGTGATTGTCGCCGTGAAACGAGAAGGGCTGTTTCTCGCCATAGGCGGCGCGCATGTAATCGACGAACTCCAGCGTCGGCGATTTGCGGAAATTGTAGTCGAGCCCGAACGGCTTGAAATATTCGGCGCTGATGCCCGGCACCAGGCCAAGCTCCATGCGCCCGCCCAGCATCTGGTCGACGATGGCGATTTCCTCGACCAGCCGCAGCGGGTGATAGAGCGGCACGATGTAGCCCATCGGCCCGATGCGCAGGCGCTTGGTGCGCGCGCCGGCGCCGACCGCGTAGAGGCTGGGCGATGAAATCCAGCTTTCGTCGGGGCGGAAATGATGCTCGACGCAAAACGAATAGTCGAAGCCGAGGTCGTCGCACAGTCGCAGCTCGCGCCAGAGTTCCTCGTAGCGCTGGTGCGGGGTCATGCCCGGTTTGGCCCAGATGTGCGAAAAGTGCGCGAATTTCATCGTTTCTTCCCTGTGACGGTTTTTTTTGGCTCTGGAACGCGGCGACGCCTGCGCCTATCTTAACGGACGGAACCGCGAAGGATACCGCTCATGAACGACAAGATTTCCGATGACAAGACCCGCACCGAACTGGAAGCCGCGGTTTACCGGCGTCTGGTTGAGCACCTGCGCGGGCGCAACGATGTGCAGAACATCGACCTGATGAATCTCGCCGGTTTTTGCCGCAATTGCCTGTCGAACTGGATGAAGGAGGCCGCGGACGCCAAGGGGCTGCCGATGTCCAAGGACGAGAGCCGCGAGATCGTCTACGGCATGCCCTATGACGAATGGCGCGCCCGGAACCAGAAAGAAGCCTCGCCGGAGCAAAAGGCGGCTTTCGAGAAGTCGCACAAGCACTAGGCCGCGAAAATATTTTTTCGTCTGCCCAGGATTCTTTCACTTTGCCATGTGAACAACGTGGATGACGGTCCGATGTCCTTGACCTGAGGCCCGGTAATTCCGAAACCTCAGTACAATCTGGCGGCGTGAATGCCGCGCTTGGGTAATCTGGCGGCGTTGACGGCCGCGTTTAAGTTTCAAGGAGTTCTCGATGCCTTCTTCCGCAGCGGCCGAACAAGAAGCACCCTCAACCCGCTTCGCCAAAGACCAGCTCAAGGCGATCATCGAGCGCATCGAGAAGCTTGAGGAAGAAAAGAAGGCGACCTCCGAGGACATCCGCGACGTCTATGCCGAGGCCAAGGGCAACGGCTTCGACGCCAAGGCGCTGCGCGCCATCGTGCGCATGCGCAAGATGGATTCCGACGAGCGCCGTGAGCAGGAAGAGATCCTGGAAACCTACATGCACGCGCTGGGGATGTTGCAGTAGACGCCGTTAACCGGCTAGCGCAATGCCGCCGTCATCTGCTCGGTGAATGTCGCGGTTGCCAGAAACTCGATCGCCTGGCCGTCGAAGCGCTCGGTGGTCATGCCTAGATGCGGGTCGTCCGAGAACGTCATCACCAGCGACTGCGCCGGCTTGTAAAAAAGATCGGCCGTAGCCCGAAGGGGCGGCGCGCCCAGTTGCGTCGCGGTCATCGCGCCGCTGATGCTCGGCGCCAGCAGGACGGCGCGCAGCCAGGGACTGCCGGGATTCTGCACGCCGCCGCTCAGCGACGGCGCGAACGGTACAGCAAAGACTTCGACGGCTGCTTTAGCCGGGGCCGCCGGCGCCGGCAAGCGCGCCACCGCCGCGTTTGCACTGCCCACTAGCGAATTTCCCATCGGCTTGGCGCGCACCGCCGGTATCGGCGCCGGCGGCTCGGCATAGGCAAGCGCCGGCGCGGTGCTGGCGGTGATTTCGGGATCGGCGTCGGCAACCGCGAAAGGCGGCTGCGCGTCGATTGCCGCGGCCTCGCTCAAAGGCGCGAGGTCGCTGCTTTCGATCTTGCTGTTCCAGACCTTGCGCATGTCGGTTGCGGCCAGCGCAGCCACCGCGACCGG
Source organism: Bradyrhizobiaceae bacterium (assembly GCA_947479905.1). GTDB lineage: Bacteria > Pseudomonadota > Alphaproteobacteria > Rhizobiales > Xanthobacteraceae > Pseudolabrys. Next base: position 14,042 of record CANKBJ010000060.1, on the reverse strand, counting down.
CCGCGCGGCCGGCAGCGGCACCACGCGCTCGACGGCGACCTTCTTCGGACCGGCGGCCGGCAATACGGTTGACGGTTCGCTGCCGCGGCGTTCGACATCCGCCAGAGCCAGCGCGTAGCCCGGCAGCGGCCTGCCGTCGGACGGCACATGCACGGTGCGGCCGTCGGGGAACACTTTGGCCAGCTGGTCGTGGGTCATGCGCGGCCAGTGCCGGACCGTGCCGGTATCCATATGCACGAAGGGCGAGCCGGAGGTCGGATAGAAGCCGACGCCGCCGCGTTGCAGGCGCAATCCCACTTCGCGCAATTTTTCCAGGTCGACGCCGGGAATGGCGAAATCCATCGCCTGGCCGGTGACGTGATTGCTGTTCTCGGCGACGCCGCTCGAGCGGGCGCGCAGCATGGCGTTGGTGCCGGGCGCGCGATAGCCGCAGATCACTTCGATCGGCTTTTTGCCGCCGACGTCGCGATAGGCGAGCCACAGGATGTCGAACAGTTGCGGGTCCATGCGGACGGATTCGTCGCGCCGCCAGTCGCGCATGAACCAGTCGAGCTTCTTCAGCGCGGCGTCGTCGTAGCGGCCGTCGCGCTTGTAGGTGACGGTGATGGTCTCGCCGGTATGAAGGTGATGAAACGACAGGGTGCGGGTGTCGCCCTCGGCCGACGCGGTTTGCAGCGCGTCGTTCGCGCCGAGCAGGATCAGGCAGGCGAGGCCGAGCGGCAGGCCCAATGCCGCGCACCGCCGCGCGGTCGCGCGCAGCATGGACAGCCCATACGATTGCCGACGACCGCCACGCGCTGTCACAGTTCTAACCCGCCGATACCGCTGCCCCAGGGACATCGCCACGCCTGATAGAGGCCGTCGCGACGACGGCGTAGTGTTGTCGGGCTTTGGTTAACCGACCCTTTATCGGTCGGCTTTACCCCCGGATATGGCGATGCCTACCGGGGGAAATGGGCGGAAAAACGCCGCGCGCGGGGCGGCCATAGGGCGGCCACGACCGCCGTCCAGGAGGCGGCGGCGCGGTCTCGGCGCGGGTCCTACTGGAACACGCGATCGAAGAACGAGAACGGATTCGATACTTCGCGGCGCTCGACCCGGCTCAGGACTTCCTGATTGCTTCGCATGGTGAGGAGTTCGTTCTTGGGCTCCGGCGGCAGCGGCACATCGGCGACCCGGCGTTCGTCCGACTGCATGATGGCCTTGATGCGCTGGTCGAAGCCGTAAATGTCGTCGCGGACCACCAGAGCGCCGGCATCGTCGAGAAAAGCGGTCTGATAGGTCAGATGCACCATCGGCCGCCTGTCGAGCTTGAAGGTCTTCTCGTCCTGACCGACCAGGCTTTCGATCTGGCGAGCGTCCGGCGCGGCGCCGGCCAGCGCCATGCCGAGCATCACTTCGCCGAACTTGATCGGATTTTCCACCCGCATGCAGCCATGGCTGTAGGCGCGCCGCTCTTGGGCGAACAGCCGTTTCTCCGGCGTGTCGTGCAGATAGACCTGGAACTTGTTCGGGAAGTTGAACTTGATGCGGCCGAGCGCATTGGCCGCGCCCGGCGGCTGCACCACATTGATATGGCCGTCCGGCCCGCGCTTCACCTCGAGACCCATGCGCGCGAAAATCTGCGGATCGCTGGCGTAAACCGGCAGCAATTCATTCTGGATGATCGACTGCGGCACGTACCACGACGGATTGACGACGACATTGTCCATCGCCGCGGTCAAAAGCGGCGTCTGCGTCTGCGGCTTGCCGGCGACGATCTTGGTGCGCCAGACGATCTTGTCGTCGCGCACGACCTTGAGCGTGTAGTCGGGAATGTTGAACATCACATAGGACTTGCCGAGATCGCGCGGCAGCCAGCGCCAGCGTTCCATCGTAGCGGCGACGGCGTCGGCCTTCTGCGCGGCGGTCGGACCGTTGATGGCGGCGAGCGTGCGGCCGTCGATCACGCCGGTCGGCTTGATGTCGGCGCGCGCCTGCACGTTTTTCACCGCGTTGAGCAGCGCCTTGTCGTAGACCAGTTCGTCCGGCTTGCCGGCTTCCTTCTGAACCTTGACCAGTTTGATCTGTCCGGTGCGCTTGTCGCGCACCTTCATCGTTTCCTGCGTCGGCGCCGGCGCGGTCAGGCTGACATTGAGACGCGCGCGCAACAGCGGCACGCGCGCATCCTTGTCGCCGGGCTTGATCGCGGGGCCGCCTGCGATGCGGTGGTCGGCGTCGGTGCGCGATCCGCCGGCGCGCAGCTCGGCGAGCTTGGCCTTGAGCGCCTTGTACGCCTCATGCGGCGGATCGAAGCTGTTGAACGCGGCGTTGATGTCGCGGGCGTCCGGAATACGTTTGAGAATGTCGGTGGGCTCGGGCGTGCGCGTGCCGTAATCGACTTCCGCGACGACGCGGTTCGGCGCGATGCGGCCGGCCGAAAGATGACGGGCGAAGGTCAGAATCGATTGCGTCAGCCTGATATCGGCGGCGGCGAGCGCGTCGGCGGTGGCAGCGCCTGTGAAGTCCGGCGCCGGATAATCGGTCGGGTCGAGCGCGTCGGTCCCGGCATTCTTCAGGCGGGCGATCGCCGCCTTGGCGTTGCCGGTGAGACGGTCGTCGCGAATCCAGATCGGTGCGAACTGGCGCGCCGTGTAATAGCTTTCCAGCGCCTTGCGCTCGGCCGGATTTTCGATGCGCTTGTCGAGACGCTTGACCAACTCGCGCAAACGGTCGGCGATCTGGCTGTCGTTGGCGGCAAGCGGTTTTTCGAGCGGGCCGGCGGTCGGCTCGCTGGCATTGACCGACACGGCGGGCGCCGGCGCGGCCGGCGTTTGCGCCAGCGGCTCAGGCTTTGCCGGTTCGCGCGGCGCTGGCTGCGCCGCCGGTTGCTGCGCGGTATTGCTGCGCTGCTGCGCCGGAGTCGCGTCGTCGCGGCGCGGGGGCTGGCCGCTCATTGACGGCGGCGGCGGGGCGATCTGGCGAATGGCGTCGGGCGCGGCTGCCGCGATGCGCGGCGTTGCGACGATCAGGGCCAGCATGGTGCCGGCAAGGAATTTCTCGAACCTTACGTGACGCATGAACTTGAACTCCACACGCATTCGCCAACGGAATGCTTCAAATGCCGGGCAGTGTCCTAACCGGCGCGGCCCCCGACGCGCCTGAAACTACGGCGCCATTATGCGGTGGAACGCATCGGCGATTCAAAGAATTTTACCGTCCCGAGGGCGCTTACTTCGCATCAAAGCTAACGCTAAATCTAATCGTTAAAATTTTAACGATCACTCCGCCGCCACCGTTTCGTTAACCGCGACTTCCGCCACTTCCGCTTCCAAACCGAGGCCTTCCAGCTTGCGATAGAGCGTCGAACGGCCGATTTTCAGTTTACGGGCGACCTCCGACATCTGGCCGCGATAGTGCGCGATCGCGAAGCGGATGGCGTCGCGCTCGATATCCTCGAGCGGTCTCACGTCATTGTGAGAATCGGTTAACGGCAGAGACGGCGCGATCATCGTCACGCCGGGCTTCAGCCGCGCCATGCGGTCGCTGATGCTGAGCGACGGCCCGGCCGGCATGTCCGGCGCCATATCCGGCGACGCCTCGATCATCTCTTCCGGCTGATGGTCGGCGGCGGATTGCAGCGCCGGATCGGCCGTCACTTGCGGAAATTCGGTCATGCCGACGCTGTCGCCGTCGGCGAGTACGACGGCGCGGAAAATCGCGTTCTCGAGCTGGCGCACATTGCCCGGCCAGCGGAACGCGGCAAGCTGCGCCATGGTCGAACCGTCGAGCGCGCGCAGGCGCTTGCCCTGTTCAGCGGCGATGCGGGTGAGAAAGTGGCGTACCAGTTCGGGGATGTCTTCCGGACGCTTGCGCAAGGGCGGGATCGAAATCGGAAACACATGCAGGCGGTAGAACAGGTCTTCCCGGAAGCGCCCGGCCTTCACGTCGGCGATCAGGTCGCGGTTGGTCGCCGAGATGATACGGACATCGACCTTGACGGTCTTGCGGCTGCCTACCGGCTCGACCTCGCCCTCTTGCAGCGCGCGCAGTAATTTCACCTGCGCGGCGGGCGGCAGTTCGCCGACTTCGTCGAGGAACAAAGTGCCGCCATCGGCTTCGATGAACTTGCCGGTGTGCTTTTCGGTGGCGCCGGTGAACGAGCCCTTCTCGTGGCCGAACAAAATCGACTCGACGAGGTTCTCCGGCATGGCGCCGCAATTGACCGCGACGAAGGGCCGGGCGCGGCGCTCGCCGGAACCATGAATGGCGCGCGCCATCAATTCCTTGCCGACGCCGCTTTCGCCTTCGAGCAGAACCGGAATGGTCGAGGCGACGGATTTTTCGGCGGCGCCCAGCACCGGCTTCATCGCCGGCGAGCGGCTGATGACGTCGGACAAAGTCAGCGTGCCGTCGCGGCTGCGCTTGACACGCTGCAATTCGCCGGCCAGCGCCCTGGTGGCGAGCGCATTGCGCAATGAGACTTCGAGACGTTCGGGCGAGGCGGGCTTGACCACGAAGTCGGTAGCGCCGGCGCGCATCACCGAGACGACATTGTCGATGCCGCCATGCGCGGTCTGGATGATGACAGGAGTGTCGAGGCCGGCCTGGCGCATGCGCGCCATCACGCCGAGGCCGTCGAGGTCGGGCATGACGAGGTCGAGCACGACGCAGTCGATGTGGCGGGCGGTTTCACCCATGAGCAAAGCAAGGGCCTGATCGCCGCCTTCGGCGATAATGGCCTGATAGCCGAAACGCTGCACCATGGCTTCGACCAGACGGCGCTGTACCGGATCGTCATCGACGATCAACACCACTTCCGACATGAATCACTCCACCACCGACGCCCGCGCGAAAGCGCGCGGCTCAAATCTGTGCCGATTTGGTGCAGTGTCTGCGATCCGGCTTAAGAGCCTGTTAAGGCCGTGGCGAAAGTGAACAGACCGATCCTTTTCGGCTGCCGGCTTTTGAACCGGCGGCCGGGGGTCGCCTAGAGCGACGAGAGGATCGCGCCGACGGCGGGTTCGATTTCCGCCACGCCGCGCCAGACCATTTCGGCGGCGACATAGAGGATGATCAGCAGGCCGACATAGGCGATCCAGCGATGCTTTTGCAGCAAATTGGCGATGAAGTTCGCGGCGATGCCCATCAGGGCGATCGACAGGACCAGGCCGAACACCAGCACATAGGGATGGTCGCGCGCGGCGCCGGCGACGGCGAGCACGTTGTCGAGCGACATCGACACGTCGGCGATGAGGATTTGCACGGCGGCCTGGCGGAAGGTCTTGCGCGGCGCGCCGCCGGCGATGCTGCCATCGGCGTTGAGGTCGGCCTCTTGCAACGCCTCGCTGGCGTCCTGCTCCTCCTTGTGCGAGGTGCGCAGTTCGCGCCACATCTTCCAGCACACCCACAACAGCAAAATGCCGCCGGCGAACAGCAGGCCGACGATTTGCAGTAGTTGCGTCGTCACGCCGGCGAAGCCGATGCGCAGGATGGTAGCGGCGGCGATGCCGGCGATGATCGCCTTGGTGCGCTGGTCCTTCGGCAGGCCGGCGGCGGCCAGGCCGATGACGATGGCGTTGTCGCCGGCCAGCACCAGGTCGATCATGACGACCTGGAGAAAGGCTATCATTGCTGTCGACGTGAAGAATTCGATCATGACCGCGTACCTCTGCTCGTGCTGTTGTGAGGGCGCGCGCTCGGGCGAGTTCGATCGCTGCGCGCCCAAAGGCGCGCAGCGGCCGATGCCGGATGATGGTCAAACGGGTTGCTCGACAAAGCGGGCCGTGCTCTCGATTTCCAGCCGACATCGCAGCCTCGCGGCTGCCAGAGGGGCCCGGTCTGGCGGTTGGGTTTAGTTTTTCTGCCTCAGTTCAAAGACCTGCATGATGCTTTCCGGCTCGGTCATCATCGCCGCGGCGCAGCCGATCAAGGTCAGCGCGCCGGAGACGTCCCAGTAGGTGACGTGAGCGGGTTTTGCCTTGCGCTGGCGCCAGCCGAGCGCGGCCATGAGGGCGGCCGCCACGAACAAGGCCGCGGCGACGGCGGGGTAAAGGGCGTCCGGGGAAATCTCGCGAGCGGCATAGGCGGCCAGAATGGCGCTCGCGCCGGCGGCGAATGCGAAAAGATGCACTGGGCCGATCGGCTGCGCCGATGCCTCAGTTTCCTCGATTTTGGCCGGAATTCTTGTGGCCATGCCGTTCTCCCCGGTGCCCTTGACGGGCGCGCGACCTTTGGCAGACAGCCGAATTGTGCTATCCTGCATTCGGTGCATACGTATTTCGTGAATGATAGTTTAGTAACCTTGAAACGTCAATTAAGCTTGAAAAGTCAATGAACGCAGGAATACCGCGCTTGAACGAGCAGCCGGATGCGGCAAAGGGGCCGGAGGAAGCCAAACTGCGCCGCCGGGAAGCGGGAACCTGGCTCAAGGAATTGCGCCAGCGCGCTGGTATGTCGCAGATCCAGCTCGCCGAGCGGCTGGGCTACAAATATTACACCTTCATTGCGCAGGTGGAGAACGGCCACGGCCGGGTGCCGACTGACGGCATGGAGGCCTGGTCGCGGGCCTTGGGCGAGGAGCCGGCCTCCTTCGCGCGCCGGCTGTTGTCCTTTTACGATCCGGAACTGCACCGCCTGCTGTTCGAGGTGAAGTCATGAACGTGGTCCCGTTTCCCCGCCGCGATGGCGAGGTCGCCCGATTGTGGCAGCGCTTCGAGATGCAGCGCGTCGCCGATGCCTGCGCCGAATCTTTGTCGCGCGGCGACGTCAGCGGCTGGGAGGCCAGCGTCACCGAGGCCGGCGATCCGCAGCTTTACCTGCTTGGGCCGCCGCCGGAGCGCGAATGCTTGGTTTGCCTGACACGCCTTGGGCGGCTTTACGTTCTGGAAGACGGGCAGGGCCGCATCCTGTTCGAGCACGATGCAATCGGCGTTCTCGCCGAACAGGTGCGCAGCACCCTGCGCCGCAAGAAGGCGGCCATCGTTGCCCGCATCGCGGTGGCCTGGTTCGCTCTGCGCGAAACCTTTGAGGAAAAGGTCGAGCCGGCTTTGGCCGAGCCGATCGAGCTGTTCTCGCTGGTGGCGCCGCAATTCGCCACGTTGGCCTAAAGCCGCAGGGCTCACGAAGCGCCGCGCGGTTGCCTCGGCCGCGATCGTCCCTATCTTGTGGCGACAAGCGAATCTCAAACTTATCGATAGGATCGAATGTCAAAGCTTGCGAAGCGCGCGCCCAGCCGTGCTCTGAAAAAAAACGTTGCCGGCAAATCCGCGGCGAAGGGCCCGGCCAAAGCGGTCAAACTCGGCCCCTTGCCGCTCTGGGACCTGAACGACCTTTATCCCGGCATCGACAGCCCGGAATTGAAGCGCGATCTGGAAAGGGCCGACGCCGACAGCGCCGCCTTCGAAAAGGACTTCAAAGGCAAACTGGCTGAACTGGCCGCCGCGCCCGGTGCGCCGGGTCTGCTCGACGCGGTCAAGCGCTATGAAGCAATAGGCGATACGCTTGGCCGCATCGGTTCGTATTCGGGCCTGCTGCATGCCGGCAATTCGACCGACGCGGCGATCACCAAATTCTACGGCGACATGAGCGAGCGCATCACACAAGCCTATTCGCAACTCCTGTTCTTCGATCTCGAATTGAACCGCATCGACGACGCCGTGCTTGACGCGGCGATGAACGCGGGTCCGCTCGGCCATTACCGGCCGTGGATCGAGGATGTGCGCAAGGAAAAGCCGTATCAGCTCGAGGACCGCATCGAGCAGCTGTTCCACGAAAAGTCCCTGACCGGCTATTCCGCCTGGAACCGGCAGTACGACGACAGCATCGCCGCTTTGCGTTTCAGGATCGGTGGCAAGGACATTTCGATCGAGCCGGCGCTCAGCCTGATGCAGGATGCCGACGGCAAGAAGCGCAAGGAAGCCGCGCAGGCTTTGGCGAAAACTTTCAAAGCCAATCTGCGCCCCTTCACGCTGATCACCAACACGCTCGCCAAGGACAAGGAAATCTCCGACCGCTGGCGCGGCTTCAAGGATGTCGCCGACGCGCGCCATCTGTCGAACCGCGTCGAGCCGGAAGTGGTCGAGGCGCTGGTCACGGCCGTGCGCGCCGCCTATCCGAAATTGTCGCACCGCTATTATGCCCTGAAGGCGAAATGGTTCGGCAAGAAGAGTCTCGCCTATTGGGATCGCAACGCGCCGCTGCCCAAGGTCGAGCAGCGCACAATTCCCTGGGACACCGCGCGCGCGACCGTGCTCGACGCTTACGGCAAATTCTCGCCAAAAATGGCGGAAGTCGCCGACGGCTTCTTCACGAAGAACTGGATCGACGCCGGCGTACGCGAGGGCAAGCAGCCTGGTGCCTTCGCGCATCCGACCGTGCCGTCGGCGCATCCTTATGTGCTGCTCAACTATCAGGGCAAGCCGCGCGACGTGATGACGCTCGCGCATGAACTCGGCCACGGCGTACATCAGGTGCTGGCCGCGCCGAACGGGCCGTTGATGGCGCCAACGCCGCTGACGCTCGCCGAGACGGCCAGCGTGTTCGGTGAGATGCTGACGTTTCGCAAATTGCTCGCCGGCACTACCGACAAGAAGCAGCGCAAGGCCATGCTCGCGGCGAAAGTCGAGGACATGATCAACACAGTGGTGCGCCAGATCGCGTTCTATAGTTTCGAGCGCAAGGTGCATCTCGAGCGCCGCAACGGCGAACTGACATCGGACAAATTGTGCGAATTGTGGATGTCGGTGCAGAGCGAGAGCCTGGGGCCCGCGATCGAACTGAAGGAAGGCTACGAGACCTTCTGGACCTACATCCCGCACTTCATCCATTCGCCGTTCTACGTCTATGCTTATGCGTTCGGCGATTGCCTGGTGAACTCGCTCTATGCGGTTTACGAGAAATCCAACGAAGGCTTCGCCGAGCGCTATCTCGCCATGCTCGCGGCCGGCGGCACCAAGCATCACTCCGAACTGCTCAAGCCGTTCGGCCTCGACGCCGCCGATCCGAAGTTCTGGGATGGCGGGCTGAGCGTGATTGCCGGGCTGATCGAGGAGTTGGAGGGGTTGGGGTAGCTCGCAAAAAACCGCGTTCTAGGCCCAATTGTACCGCAGCATAATCCGTGTTATACAATTGTATTACATTGGGAATGGGCCATGAATGAAAAGCCGCAAAATCCCGAGATTGAAGGCTTTCTTCTTCAAGTCAAAAAGATAGGCAATTCCCTTGGCTTTATTTTGCCCAAGGATTTGCTCGCGCGCCTCAGGCTTAAAGAGGGCGACAAGCTTCACGTCGTCGAGCAGACGGAACGTGGCATCAAGCTCAGCCCCTACGATCCTAAGCATGCGGAAGCCATGGAATTCGCGCGCCGTTCGTTCCGGAAATACGCCGATACCTACAAGGCGCTTGCGAAATGACCGAGCCTCGTTGGCTCGATCTAAACATCGTTATTGATTTCCATAGCGAGCAACTGGCGCTGTTTGGCAGCCCGGATGGAATTCGCGATCTGGGGCTTCTCGAGTCCGCCCTGGCTAGACCGCAGAACAAATTTGCGTATGACGAGACCGGCCTTGCCGCGCTTGCGGCTGCCTATGGGTTCGGGATTGCGCGTAATCACCCGTTTATTGATGGAAACAAGCGCACGGCGCTGGCATCGTTAATCGTGTTTCTCAATCTCAACAAGCTTGACCTCGATGCGTCACAAGAAGCGGCGACAGCGATCATACTTGGTCTGGCGGCCGGCGAAATTGGCGAAGATGTGCTGGCGCGATGGGTGGCCGGCCACGTCGTACCGCTCGATGCGCCTGGCATCGCGCCTTGAAATGACTATCTGTCCAAAAGCGATCGAGTAGCCATGCCCACCGACTCCGAAAAGAACCGCTTCTCCGCCCGCGCGCGGAGGTATGCCAAAGTTGGCACCCGCGTCGGCAGTGTCGCCGCGCGCGTGGCGAGCCAGAGATTCCTCGGCGTAAAGCCGGACCGCGCCGGCAATGCCTTCGCGCTGGCCGCGGCGCTCGGCGGCCTGAAGGGGCCGATCATGAAGGTGGCGCAGTTGCTCGCCACCATCCCCGATGCGGTGCCGCCGGAATACGCCGCCGAACTGATGAAGCTGCAAAGCCAGGCGCCGCCGATGGGCTGGGCCTTCGTCAAGCGCCGCATGAGCGCGGAGTTGGGCGCCGACTGGCAAGCGAAATTCAAAAGCTTCGAGCATCAGCCGGCCGCCGCCGCGTCTCTCGGCCAGGTGCATCGCGCCACCGCGCTCGATGGATCGCCTCTGGCCTGCAAGCTGCAATATCCCGACATGCAGTCGGCGGTCGAAGCCGACCTCAATCAACTGCAAATGCTGTTTTCCCTGCGCAAGCGTTTCGATCCGGCGATCGACACCGACGAAATGGCGGTCGAGATCGGCGCGCGTCTGCGCGAGGAACTCGACTACGCGCGCGAGGCGAAACACGCCGCGCTCTATCAAGCGATGCTCAGGGACGAACCGGCGATCCGCGTGCCGAACGTCTGGCCCGACCTGTCGAGCGGTCGCCTCCTGACCATGCAGTGGATGGAAGGCTCCAAGATGCTGTCACACACCGGCGACAGCCTCAGCGTCCGCAACAAACTAGCCACCGCGATGTTCACCGCCTGGTGGTTTCCGTTCAGCCGCTTCGGCGTCATCCACGGCGATCCGCATCTCGGCAACTACACCGTCTTCGACGATGCGAAAGGCGAAGCCGCCGGCATCAATCTGCTCGACTATGGCTGCATCCGCGTCTTTCCGCCGAGCTTCGTTGGCGGCGTGGTCGATCTTTATCGCGGCCTGCTCGAGGGCGACGAGCCCCGCGTCGTCCATGCCTACGAGACCTGGGGCTTCAAGCGGCTGAACAAGCCCCTGATCGAGGCGCTCAATATCTGGGCGCGCTTTATCTATGGTCCGCTGCTCGACGACCGGGTCCGCACTATCGCCGACGGGGTCAAGCCGTCCGACTACGGCCGCAAGCAGGCCTTTCAGGTGCATCAGGCCCTGAAAAAGCTCGGTCCGGTGCAGGTGCCGCGCGAATTCGTCTTCATGGACCGCGCCGCAGTCGGCCTCGGCGCCGTGTTCCTGCATCTGGCGGCGGAGCTGAATTTCTATCGCCTGTTCAACGAGGCGATCGAGAATTTCGACCTCGGCGAGGTCGCGGCGCGGCAGACCGCCGCGGTCGACGCCGTCGGCCTGAAATCCTCCACAGGGGCCTGAATCCGGGCAGCTCCCCGCCGCCGGCGGACGTTGCCCTGAGGGTCCGATTGCGCTAACCCCTCCGGCGCTGGCTTTTTGAGAGCAATTCGGAGAGATTCCCCATGGCCGACCACGGCACCGTCGAATACGCCACCGCTCCCGGCAACGACTATCCGGCGCATGAAGACACCTACGAGACCTTCGTCAAATTCGCCTTCGTCGGGTCGATCCACATCATCAATCTGTTGCTCGGCCTGACGGTCGGCGGCGTGATGGGGCACTGGCTGACGTCGATTCCGGTCTTCCTGATTGCCATTATCGGCCTGATCCCCGGCCTGGTGACCGGTTCGAAGACCTCGAGCTATGTCGCGTTCGTGCTCTGCTTTCTGATCTTTGCCTTCACCGGTCTGTCGCACTAGCGCATAATTGCAAAGCTACCGAACCCGCGCCGGGCGGCCACGCCCGGCCGGCGACAACCGGTAAAGCAGGGGCTGTGAATGCGAATTGCTGTAGCGCGTGAAACCGAAGCGCAGGAGCCGCGCGTCGCGGCGACGCCGGAAACCGTCAAGAAATTCAAGGCGCTCGGCGCCGACGTCGCGGTCGCCCGCGGCGCCGGCATCGCCTCCGGCATTCCGGACGCCGATTATGCGGCCGCGGGCGCGACCATCGGCGAAGACGTCGTCAAGGACGCCGACCTTGTGCTCAAGGTGCGCCGCCCGGCGGCCAACGAACTCTCCTCCTACAAGAAGGGCGCGCTGGTCCTCGCCATCATGGACCCTTACGGCAATGACGCGGCGCTCAAGCAGATGGCGGAAGCCGGGCTGATCGCCTTTGCCATGGAGCTGATGCCACGCATCACCCGCGCGCAGTCGATGGACGTTCTCTCCAGCCAGGCCAATCTCGCCGGCTACCGCGCCGTCATCGACGCCGCCGAACAGTATGGCCGCGCGCTGCCGATGATGATGACCGCGGCCGGCACCGTGCCGGCGGCCAAGGTTTTCGTCATGGGCGTCGGCGTCGCCGGCCTTCAGGCGATCGCCACCGCGCGCCGTCTCGGCGCCGTCGTCACCGCGACCGACGTTCGCCCGGCGACCAAGGAACAGGTCGAGAGTCTCGGCGCCAAGTTCCTGGCGGTCGAGGACGAGGAATTCAAGAACGCGCAGACGGCGGGCGGCTATGCCAAGCCGATGTCGGCTGAATATCAGGCCAAACAGGCCGTGCTCACCGCCGAGCATATCAAGAAGCAGGACATCGTCATCACCACCGCGCTGATCCCGGGCCACCCGGCGCCGCGTCTCATCACCGCCGAGATGGTGCATTCGATGCGCCCCGGTTCGGTGATTATCGATCTCGCGGTCGAGCGCGGCGGCAATGTCGAGGGCGCCAAGGCCGGCGAGATCGCCGTCGTCGGGCCTGCCAAGATCGTCGGCTATCTCAATGTGCCGGGCCGCCTCGCGGCGTCCGCCTCGGCGCTCTACGCCAAGAACCTCTACACTTTCGTCGAGACCATGATCGACAAGAAGGAAAAGACCCTGGCGATCAACTGGGACGACGAGATCATCAAGGGCACGCTGCTCACCCGCGACGGCGCCATCGTGCATCCGAATTTCATGCCGAAGACGGCGGCTTAGCGCATGATCCCGAAAAGTGGGAACCGGTTTTCGGATCAGATCATGCGCAAGAAAAAGGACTAGGAGAGCGTCAATGCATGACCTCGCAAACGTCGTCGATCCCTTCGTTTTCCGTCTGTCGATCTTCGTCCTCGCCGTCTTCGTCGGGTACTACGTCGTCTGGTCGGTGACGCCGGCGCTGCATACGCCGTTGATGTCGGTGACCAACGCGATTTCCTCGGTGATCGTCGTCGGCGCGCTGCTCGCCGTCGGCGTGCCGCTCGCCGTCAACGACAATGGTCCGCTCTGGGCGCGCATCTTCGGCTTCGTCGCGCTGATTTTCGCCTCGATCAATATTTTCGGCGGCTTCCTGGTCACCTCGCGCATGCTGGCGATGTATCAAAAGAAGAAGAAATAGCAGCCATGAACGCCAACATCGCAGCGCTGCTTTATCTCGTCGCCGGCGTCCTGTTCATCCAGGCGCTGCGCGGATTGTCGAGCCCGGCCTCGAGCCGCATGGGCAACCTGCTCGGCATGATCGGCATGACCATTGCCGTCCTCACCACGCTCGCCGCGCGTCCGCCGACCGACACGATCGGCTGGGTGCTGGTGGTCGGCGGCATCGTCATTGGCGGCGGCATCGGCGCGGTCATCGCGCGCAAGGTGCCGATGACCTCAATGCCGGAACTGGTCGCGGCCTTCCATTCGCTGGTCGGCATGGCGGCGGTGCTGGTGGCGGCGGGCGCCTTCTACGCGCCGGCGGCCTTCGACATCGGCACGCACGGCCATATCCATCAGGCCAGCCTGATCGAAATGGCGCTCGGCGTCGCCATCGGCGCGCTGACTTTTACCGGCTCGGTGATCGCCTTCCTGAAATTGTCCGCGCGCATGAGCGGCGCGCCGATCATGCTGCCGTTCCGCCACGTCATCAACATCGCCATCGCATTGGCCTTGGTGTTCTTCATTTACGGCTTCTACGTCTCGCAGTCGGCGCTCGACTTCTGGCTGATCACGATCCTCGCGCTGGCGCTCGGCGTGTTGATGATCATCCCGATCGGCGGCGCCGACATGCCGGTCGTCATCTCGATGCTGAACTCCTATTCCGGCTGGGCCGCCGCCGGCATCGGCTTCACGCTCGGCAATTCGGCGCTGATCATCACCGGCGCGCTGGTCGGCTCCTCGGGCGCGATCCTGTCCTACATCATGTGCCACGCGATGAACCGCTCGTTCGTCTCGGTCATCCTCGGCGG
>CANKBJ010000059.1 GCA_947479905.1 Bradyrhizobiaceae bacterium | reverse complement strand
GGCGTCGGCGGCGGTGTCGAAACGGCGATAGCGGACCTTGCTGGCGATCTTGCGGTTACGCGACGGAAATAACTCCGCCGGAGCGGAAAAATCGAATGGTTTCACGATGAATCTCCGAAACACCCGGCGGCCGGGCAGAATGAGGGGTTGCCTCTATATAGGCGCGAATTCGTGGCTTTACAGGGGCGGGACGTGAATATGCTTAAACCCAGCCTACCGTATTCGATGGCCATTTGGCTACATTTCATGCGCTGCGTTTCGCCCCGGCCGCGCGCAACGCTGGTCCGCGCTATCAGGAACTCGGAGCGTCGGCGAGCAGCATGGCGGCGCCCTTTTCGGCGATCATGATGGTGGCGGCGTTGGTGTTGCCGGAGACAATGGCCGGCATGATCGACGCATCGATGACCCGCAGCCCGGCAAAGCCGCGCACGCGCAGCCTTTCATCGACCACCGACATCGGGTCCGGCCCCATGCGGCAGGTGCTGACCGGATGATAGACGGTCGAGCCGCGCCTGCGGATGAAGTCCAGCAAGGCCTCGTCTGTATGGCAATCCGGGCCGGACTCGACCTCTTCGGCGATGCGACCGGCCAGCGACGGCGACTGGAAGATCCGCCGCAGCGCCCGGGCACCGGCCACCAAAGTCTCGCGGTCCTTGCTGGTGGCGAGGTAGTTCGGATCGATCGCCGGCGCCTGGCGCGGATCGCTCGACTTGATCCGCACCGAACCGCGGCTTTCCGGACGCAGCAGGGTGACGATGCCGCTGACGCCGGAAAAGGGATCCAGGTTGTCGCCGAGGTTGCGGATTGAATAAAGCGCGATCGACAGCTGGATGTCGGGTGTCTCCGCTGACGGCAGGACGCGGGCAAAGCAACCGGCCGACAGCGCAGGGATCGCGAAATAGCCGCGTCGGAACAGCGCGTAGCGCAGCACCGCGGCGGCGCCGCGCCGCCAGTCGCGCACCGCGTCGTTGAGCGTGATCGGCTCCTTGCAGCGATAAATCAGCCGGCCGAAATAATGATCGCTCAGGTTTTCGCCGACGCCGGGCAGGTCGGCGATGACTGGAATGCCCAATGCGCGCAGGCGTTCGGCGGGGCCGACGCCGGACAATTGCAGGAGTTGCGGCGAATTGAACGACCCCGACGCGACGATGACTTCGCCGCTGGCGAAAGCTTTCACCGTCTTGCCGCCAACGAGATACTCGACGCCGCTGGCGCGCTGGCCCTCGAACAGAATACGGGTGGCGAGCGCCTCGGGCACGACGCGCAGATTGGCGCGCCGGCGCGCCGGCTTGAGATAGGCCGCCGCGGTCGACGAGCGCACGCCGCCGCGCATCGTCGTCTGGTAATAGCCGGCGCCTTCCTGCGCCGCGCCGTTGAAATCGTCGTTGCGGCGATGGCCGGCTTCGACGGCGGCGGCGATGAAAGCCCTGGCGAGCGGATGCTCATCGCGCACGTTAGAGACGCCGAGCGGTCCGTCGCCGCCGTGGAATTCGTCGGCGCCGCGTTCGTTGCCCTCGGCCTTGCGGAAGTAAGGCAGCACATCGTCGAAGCTCCAGCCGGCATTGCCGAGTTGGCGCCAATGGTCGAAGTCGCCGGCCTGGCCGCGGATATAGATCAGACCGTTGATCGAGCTTGAGCCGCCCAACACCTTGCCGCGCGGCGCGATGACGTTGCGGCCGTGACATTCAGCCTGCGGCTCGGTCTGGTAGCACCAGTTATAGCGGCGGTCGGTGAACAGCTTGCCGTAGCCGAGCGGGATGTGCAGCCAGGGATGCAGATCGCGCGGGCCGGCTTCCAGCAGCAAAACGCGATAGCGGCCGGAGGCGGTGAGCCGGTTCGCCAGTACGCAGCCGGCGCTGCCGGCGCCAACGACAATGTAATCATAAGCGTCGGGATCGTTCGCCATCGCTGTGACTGTCCGTGCCAGGCGCCGGAAGGCGCGGCGGAAGTGAAGGGAGGGACAGGGTAGGGCGCGGACGCGACATTATCAAACCGCGCCATCGAACCGCGCCGGCGGCAACCCTCAGCCGCGCGCGGCCATCGGCCGGGCGGTCTGCGCGACGGGTGGCTGGCCGCCGATCAGTTCGGCGTAACGCTCGATCGGAAACGGGCGGCCGGCCAGATAGCCCTGGATCTGGTCGCATCCCGCCGTCACCAGGAACGCATGCTGGTATTCGGTCTCGACGCCTTCGGCGAGGATCGGAATTTGCAGGCTGTGACCGAGCCCGATAACCGCGCGGACGATCGCCATCGAGTGGTGATTGTGTTCCAGATCGGAAATGAAGGCGCGATCGATCTTGATCTTGTCGAAGGCGAAGGCGTGCAGATAGGACAGCGACGAATAGCCGGTGCCGAAGTCGTCCAGCGCAATCTGCACGCCGAGCGCCTTGAGCCGGCGCAGGATCGACACCGCGCGGGAGAAGTCGTTGATCAGCACGCCCTCGGTTATTTCCAGCTCCAGCCGCGCCGGCGCCAGCCCGGTCTCCAGCAGGATGGCGTGAACGAGACCCGGCAGATCGCCGTGATGGAACTGGATCGGCGAAACATTGACCGCGACGACCAGCGGTTCGGCCCAGCTCGCCGCCTCGCGGCAGGCCTCGCGCAACGCCCATTCGCCGAGAGGAATAATGAGGCCGCTCTCCTCGGCGATCGGGATAAAGGTCGACGGCGGCACCATGCCCCGGGTCGGGCTGTGCCAGCGGGCCAGCGCCTCGAAGCCGATGACTTCGCCGGTGATGTGAAATTGCGGCTGGTAGTGCAGCAGCAGTTCGCCATGCGCGATTGCATGCCGCAGGTCGAGTTGCAGATTGTGCCGCTCCTGCAACAGCGCGCCCATTTCCGGCTGGAAGAACATCAGCGATGTTTGTCGCGCCGCTTTCGCCTGATAGAGCGCGGCGTCGGCATGGGCCATCAGCGTCTTGGCATCCGTGCCGTCGGCCGGATAGACGGCGCCGCCGATGCTCAGGCCGATCTGGATTGATTTTCCATCGATCAGGAAGTCGTCGATAAAGGCGGCGAGCAGGCGATTGGCGACGGCCGCCGCCGCCGCCGGCTGTTCGCCCGCGGCGACAATGAGCGTGAATTCGTCGCCGCCGATGCGGGCGACGAAGGCCTCCGGCGCCGCGGCGAGCATGCGGCGCGCGACTTCCTGGAGCAGCATGTCGCCGGCGGAATGGCCGTAGACATCGTTAGCTTCCTTGAAACGGTCGAGGTCGATGCTGAGAACGGTGAAGCGTCCGCCGTCCTTCGCCGCCGTTGCGATCGTGTCGGCGAAACGCGCATTGAAGGCCGCCCGGTTCGGCAGGTCCGTCAGCGTGTCGTGATGCGCCATATGCGTGATGCGCTGCTCGGAGCGGCGCTTTTCGGTGACGTCTTCGAGAACGGTGAGCACATATTGCGCGGCGCCGTTTTCATCTCGGATGGCGACGCGCGTCGATGTAACGACGCACATTCCGTTATTGGCGGTCGCCAACTGAAATTCGGGTGTGATGACCGCCCCAGTGCTGTTCAGCGCCTGTTTGTCGGACGCGGCAATAATTTCGGCAGTTTTGTCCGCGTACAGTTCGTTCGCCGATTTGCCGATCATCTGATCGCGAGATTGTCCTGAGAGGTCTTCATAGGCCTTATTGATGAGCGAGAATGTCCAGTCATTCGCCGCTGAGGTCGAGTTCCGTGGCGCTTTCACCGAGATCGGGTTCGGAATATTCTCGATGACGGTGTCGAGAAAGACCTTGGTGCGCGCTTCCACGATCTGCGATTCGCGAAGCTTCCGGTTCAATTCGTCGATGGCGGCATGTTTGCCTTGCAGCGATTCCGCGGTGGCGTTCAGTTCCAGCATCAGCAGGCCAAGTTCACCGCCGGGATGCGGCGCGGGTATGCGAACGCCGAGATCGCCAGCGCCGAGTTTCTTGGCCATCGCCGCGATGCGGCCGACCTGACGGCGGACGCCGATTTCAGCGAGCAGCCAGACGCCGGCGAAAAGCAGCAAGGCGACGATCCCGACGGTCATGAGGTCTTGGTACAGCCGCTTGTTGGCGGCGGCGACAAGACCGTCCCTCGGCATGCCGACCATGACGTAAAGACCGGCATCGCGGATGGCGGGGGTCTCGACGGCTGCCCAGAACTGTTTGCTGCCGTCGATGCCGGTCACTTCGCGGGCCCGGCCGTCGGATTGTGCTGTCGCGAGTTGGAACAGATCCGTATTCGCGATCGATGCGCCATTGGGCTTGGTCCAGGTTTCGCTATGCGGCGAGACCAGAACGGTGCCGGCCTTGTCGACAAGCAAAATATCCACGGCGCCGGACAGGCGCAGGATATGGAAGTCGATGAACTTCTGCAGGTTGAACGAAGCCAGCAAAACGAATTTCATCTCGCCTTCGGGGGTGCGGGCGGGGTAGGCGACCTGCAATACCGATATGCCGGTGAGTCTGCCGAAAGCCGGCTGAATCGTCACCGCGTCCTTCGTCACCAGCGCCCGTTTGAAATAGTCGCGGTCGGTGAGATCGAGGTCGCGGTCGGTCCGCAACGAATCGCAAAACAATTTACCGTTCGGGGCGATCGTCAATATGCCCGTATATTGCGCGTATTCTTCGCGCACCGCCGAAAGGAATGACGAGCATTCCGCCCGGCTGGAGTTGTCGAGGTTGACGGCGCGCGCCAAGCCGAAATGCAGTTGCGCGGTGCCCTGGATTTTCTCGTCCAGATCGTAGGTGATGTTGTTGGCGATCGTGGCCAGTCTGGCCAGCGCCGCGTCGATTTCCGCCGCGCGATTCTGGAAGAAGCGAATGCCCAACAGGATCGCCGGCACCAAAGTTGCCAAAGTGACGAGCAGCAATAGGCGGGCGCGTAAACTCATCTAACTGCGGATGTCCGTATGCCGGCAGTGCGGACATCGCATGCCGGCTTCGAGTGCCGTTGTTGGCGCCCGTTTTCCGCCGACATTGAAACAATTAAATATTAAAGAGCGGCTGTAAGAACGTGGTTACGAAAGACAGCGATAAATCCGCCGGAAATTTTGGCAATTTAGTTTATGGAAATGGACGCGGCCGAACGGTATCCTTATCCGCGGAACCCGACGGTAAACCGGGTACCGCGATTGTCATCGCCGGCCGAGAAGCACAACTGGCCGCCGATCTGGTTGACCAGCGACAGGATAATGCGCATCCCGAGGCCTTTCGATTGGGCGGGGTCAAAGCCTTTCGGCAATCCCGCGCCACAATCGGAGACCGAAAGGGTGTAGCCGTTGCCCGGGTCCGCCGCGACGCGCACGGTAATCTTGCCAGCCCCGTATTTGGCCGAATTGGTCACCATCTCGCTGACGATGAAGCCGAGCGGAATGCCGGTGGTGCTTGGCACTTTCAAGGGAGTGCCTTCGACCGTGAGAATGTTTCCTTCGCCTTCGCCGGCCAGCATGCCGGCAATGTCCCTGCACAGGTCTCCAAGATAGGCGGTCAGATTCACGCTTTCGATGTGATCGAGGGCGTGCAGGCTGCGGTGGACGCTGCCGATGGTGGCGACCCGGTTGGCCGCGATCTGCAATTGCGCCGCCGCTTCCTTGTCCTGCGTCAGCCGGCTTTGCATCGACAGCAGGCTGGTCACCATTTGCAGGCCGTTCATCAGCCGATGATCGGACTCGCGGCCCAAGAGGTCCTTGTGGCGGATCAGTTCGTCTTTTTGCTCCACCAACAGTCGCTCGCGCGCCAGCGATGCCGACAAATCGGCTTCGGCCTGCTGGAGTCGCTCCAGCTCGGCCGTGCCGTTCCTGAGCGCAGCGCATGATTCGAGCGGGCAATCCGCTGGCTGGTGAAACATGGTCCCCGACATTGCGAATGCTAGTTGATTCACGCGATCGCTGAGCGACAAAGCGCGCATGATGTCCTCCGACGCATTCGCGTCCCCTGATGGCAAGGCTAGCAGGTGCAAATTGGCGAAACTGGTCTAAACGGGACACATTGAAATAGCCGCGTCGACGCGACATGTCGCCTGTGTGCTGTTGCTGTCGGCCGCGGATTGAATAAAGGCCGCCTGAGCGGCGGCCTTTATTGTCGCTTGATGCCGGTCCGGCTGCGCTTAATTCGCGCGATTGCGGTGATGCCGGCGATGATGCCGCTTGTGCCACCGTCTGCCGTCGTTTGTGGCGTAGGCCGGATGCGCGACCGCCTGGACCACGAAACAGGTGGCGAGAACGGCGCCAACAACGATGGCCGCGACGACCAGACCGTTGGCGCGGCTCGGCGTTGGCGCGGCGATGGTGCCGATTGCGATCACTGCCGCGGCGGCGAGGGCCAGGAACGTTTTTCTCATTGTTTCCTCCGATTGACTCCACTGATAGGCGCAGAGGCTAGAGGAGGGGGCGGAGCAATACTGTGCGAATTCGCTCACTCGGTGATTTCGCTTACTTGGCGATTCACTCATTAATGTGCGGTTGCCGCCGGCGTCGCGCTTATGGCGTCGGTGCTACGGATCGCCCCTTGTCGGCCAGCACCACGGTCAGCAACGAGCTATGCACATCGATGTGCCCGTTGTAGGTGATGAAGCCGAGTTTGCGAAATTTGTTCATGAAATGGCTGACGCGCGAGCGCGTCGTGCCGATCATTTCCGCCAAAGTCTCCTGGCTGATTTTGCCGATAATCGGTTCGGGCCGGCCGGTCTTGCCGAAGTTTGCCAATAGCAGCAGCACGCGCGCCAGCCGCTTTTCCGTCGAGTTGAAGAGCTGATCGACAAGGTCTTCCTGGATGCGTTCGTTGCGCGCCAGAATATGCGTGACGAACATTTGCGAAAAGGTAGCTTCGTCCTTCAGTACCCTTTGAATTTCCACCTTGCCGACCTGCATGACGGTGCATTCGGTCATCGCCGACGCTGTCGCCAGCCGCTTCTGCTGGCCGATCAGACAGCCTTCGCCGAGAAACTCATCGGCGCCAAGAATGGCGACAACGGCTTCATTGCCTTCCGCGGAGAGGATCGTGACCTTGACCTTTCCCGACCGGATATAAATAACGGAATCGGCGTCGTCGCCCTGCTTGAAGATGATGCCTTTCTTCTTGTGCAGGGAGATCGTGCGGCCCTTGGCCACGGTCTCAAGATAATTGGCCGGATCGAACGGCGCCGCGTCGGTTGACCTGCGGCGTTTGCCCGGCGTGCGAGGCGTCGACTTCGGTATGCGAGATGCCACGTTTCCTGATCCTTACGGATGGGAGCACAAAGCGTCTCTCAGTCACCGTGCCGGCCTTTGCGCCGCCGATGATGGTATAGTGTATGATATCCGACATAGCGCGTCTATGCCAATGAAGCCGACGGCGCGGTTTCGCGCGCATGAGCCCGCGCGGTTTCCATGCGCCGCGTCACTTCGTGCTTGCGGGTTGATACATGTCAAAAGCTTGAGGCTGATTTGGAATTAGCCAAGTATCCTCAGGTTTGCAGCCCAGCCAAAACGCAATTGGCAAAATTGGAACTTGTCCGATGAAAGAATGGCCCGATTTCGTGAAGGAGCTGACGGGGCCGCTGCGCAATCTTCGGGGCGGCGCTCCGGAGGTTATGAAGGCCTTTGCCGATATGGCTCAGGCCGCGCTGTCGGGCAAGGCCCTCGACAGCAAGACGAAGGAACTCATTGCACTCGCTATTTCTGTCGCCGTGAGATGCGATGACTGCATTGCGTTTCACGTCAAGGCTGCCTTCGAGCAAGGCGCGTCCCGAGATGAAGTTGCCGAGGTCCTTGGCATGGCCATTTATATGGGTGCCGGCCCGTCGGCCATGTATGCGAGTCATGCGTTCGAGGCGTATTCGCAATTTGAAGCGCGGAAAGCCGCGAGCGCCGCACCTTCTGCGTGATACGATAAATCTTCAATCCCGAGTTTAGATGCTCCCCACCGTCTTCAGCCTTGCGCGCGGGTGGATTTCCGACTGCGATATCACCGGCGTCTGCGCGCGGAAGCGCTCGACGATGCCGCGCACGAACGGGCGGATGCTGGCCGAGGTGACCAGCACCGGGGCTTCGCCTTCGCGCGCCGCCGCCTCGAAACGCTCACGCACCGCGGTGATGAACTCCGACAGGCGCGACGGCTGCATCGCCAGATGGCGGTCGTCGCCCTGGCCGACAATCGATTCGGCGAAGGCCTGTTCCCATTTCGCCGACATGGCGATGAGCGGCAGATAGCCATTGTGGCTGGTATATTGCGCGCAGATCTGGCGCGAGATACGGGCGCGGACGTGCTCGGCCAGAGTGGCCGGGTTGCGCGTCGAGCCGGCGCCTTCGGCGATGCCTTCCAGGATGGTGGAGAGATCGCGGATCGAGACGCGCTCGCCGAGCAGGATTTGCAGCACGCGCTGGATGCCCGACGTGGTGATGAGCGTCGGCACCAGGTCCTTGAGCAACTCGCTCTGTTCCTTCGGCAGGTCCTTGAGCAACTTCTGCACCTCGCCATAGGAGAGCAGGTCCGACATGTTGCCTTTGAGCAATTCGGTCAGATGCGTCGACAGCACGGTGGCGGCGTCGACCACGGTGTAGCCGCGCATCGCCGCTTCTTCCTTGATGCTGGCATCGACCCAGGTCGCCGGCAGCCCGAAGGTCGGCTCGGTAGTGTGCGTGCCCGGCAGGTTCACCTGGCCGCCGGCCGGGTCCATGACCATGTACTGGTTGGCCCAGATTTTCCCGCTGCCGGCGTCGACTTCCTTGATCTTGATGACATAGGAATTGGAATCGAGATTGACGTTGTCGAGGATGCGCACCGCCGGCATCACGAAGCCCATTTCGCCGGCAAGCGAACGGCGCAGCGCCTTGATCTGTTCGGTCAGGCGGTCCGAGCCGTCCGGCGAATTGACCAGCGGCAGCAGCGCATAGCCGAGTTCGACCTTGAGATCGTCGATCTTGAGCGCCGTGGCGATCGGCTCCTCGGCCGCCGCCGCGGCTTTCGTCTCGGTCGCCGCGACGGTCGCCTCGGCGACGGCGGCGAGTTTGGCGCGCTTGTGGAAGACATAGGCGAGCGTTGAGGCGCCGCCGCCGAGAAACACGAAGGGCAGGAACGGAATGCCGGGCAACAGCGCCATGATCAGCATGACGCCGCCCGACATGCCGAGCGCCTTCGGGTAGCCGGACAATTGCTTCATCATCGCCTTGTCGGCCGAGCCGGCGATGCCGGCCTTCGACACCAGCAGGCCGGCGGCGGTCGAGACGATCAGCGCCGGCACCTGGGTGACCAGGCCGTCGCCGACGGTCAGCAGCGTGTAAGTGCGGGCGGCTTCGGCGAAGGGCAGGCCCTGCTGCGCCATGCCGATGATCATGCCGCCGATCACGTTGATGAACACGACCATCAGGCCGGCAATGGCGTCGCCGCGCACGAACTTGGAGGCGCCGTCCATGGCGCCGAAGAAGCCGCCTTCGGCTTCCAAAGTCTTGCGGCGGGAGCGGGCTTCGTTTTCGTCGATCAGGCCGGCCGACATGTCGGCGTCGATCGCCATCTGCTTGCCCGGCATGGCGTCGAGGTGGAAGCGCGCTGCGACTTCGGCGATACGGCCGGAGCCCTTGGTGATGACGACGAAGTTGACGATGACCAGGATCGTGAAAACGATGATGCCGATGACGAAATTGCCGCTCATCACGAAATTGCCAAAGGCTTCGATGACATGGCCGGCGGCGCTCGGGCCTTCATGACCGTGCGACAAAATGAGCCGGGTCGAGGCGAGGTTGAGCGCCAGCCGCAACATGGTCGCGATCAGCAGCACGGTCGGGAAGGCGGAGAATTCCAGCGGCGTGTGGATGAACAAAGCCGTCATCAGGATCAGGATCGACAGAATGATCGACACCGCCAGCGCCATGTCGAGGAGGACCGGCGGCAAGGGCAGGATGAGGATAACGAGAATGACGAGGACGCCGACGGCGAGGCCCATGTCGCCTTTTTTGAGCGCCTCGCCCATGGCGCTGAGGCTGGGAATCTTGAAGCCGCTGGTCGCGGGGGCCGGAGCGGCGGAAATGTCGGTCATTGCTTACCCGGGTGTGCCGCTTGCAAAAACGCGGACGACTGGACGCGGGGCGGACGCCCCGAACCCGGCAAAGTTTGCCCAGTTTATGGTTAGCGCGAGGTTAACGGACGCCGGGAAGTGCCCGCGGCTCAGCCGCGCATGAGTGGCGTCAGCCGCTTTTTCACCCCGTCGCCGACGATGTCCATGAAGGCGCGAACGCGCGCGGTGTCTTTCAGCGAACGGTGGGTCACCAGCCACAGCTCTGTCCGCAGATCGGCGAGCGGCGGCAATATCGCCACCAGACCGGCGTCGCCGCCGCCGAGGTATGTCGGCAGCAACGCCAGGCCGATGCCGGCTTTGGCGGCCATGAACTGGTTCACCAGGCTGCCGGTGCGATAGCCGACGCTCGCCGCGCCCAGGTTCCTGGCCAGCCAGGCGGCGGCCTTGGTCGGCTGCGTCGCTTCACCCCAGCCGATCAACGAATGCTTGTCGAGATCGCGCAAGGCGCGCGGTTTGCCGCGGTCGGTGAGGTAGGCGGAGGCGGCGTAGAAGCGCCAGCCGATGTCGGCGAGTTTGCGGCCGAACAGGTCGCCCTGCGCCGGGCGCGCCGCGCGCAAGGCAACATCGGCCTCGCGCCGCGACAGATCGAGCACGCGGTTATCGACCATCAATTCGACGGCGATGCCGGGGTGCGCCTCGCGGAAGCGGGCGATCTCGCCGGTGAGGATGCCGAAGGCCAGCGTTTCCGACGCGGTCACCTTCACCGTGCCGGTGAGGCGGGTGTCGCGGCCGGTGAGATCGCGGTCGAGCGCCAGCGCCTCAGTCTCCATGCGCTCGGCCGCTTCCAGGAAACGCCGGCCGCTGTCGGTCGGCCGGTAGCCGGTGGCCAGCCGCTCAAACAGCTTGGAGCCGAGCGTTTGCTCGAGGCCGTTGAGGCGGCGGAACATGGTCGAGTGGTTGACGCCGAGCGCGGCCGCTGCCTTTTGCAGATTGCCGGTGCGCGACACCGCCAGCACGAAGCGCAGATCGTCCCAGGCGAACATCGGCGCCTCCTTCGGCGGATTATTGCAAAAATGCAAATACTGTTGGCAATCATGCTTATAGCATTGCAAAGATGCATCGTCTAGATCTGGCGGCACAGAGATTGATCCGGGCCGCCGCCACAGCGAGCCGACGCCCCGGTGTAAGACCCCCGCCCGCACAGAGAGAACCGTCATGAACCGCCCGACCCAAAACTCCGACTATGCTGCCACCGTGCTGCGCCTTTCGCTCGGCACCATCTTCCTCTCGCATGGCCTGTGGAAGCTTCTGACCCTCGGCCTGCCGACCACCGCCGGCTACTTCGAGTCGCAGGGCTTTCCCGGCTGGACCGCTTATCTCGTCATCGCCGGTGAAATCGGCGGCGGCGCTCTGATGATCCTCGGTGTGCAGACTCGCGCCATTGCCTTGCTGATGCTGCCGATCCTGCTCGGCGCGCTCAAGGTGCATCTGCCGAACGGCTTCGTGTTCTCGTATCCGAACGGCGGCTGGGAATATCCGGCGTTCCTGATCGTCGCGTCGGGCGTGCAGGCTCTTCTCGGCGACGGCGCCTATGCGCTGGGCCGCGTCTTTAGCGGCAACACGCGGCTGGCGGCGGCGCATTCCTGAACAAGGCTCGCACGCGCCACTAAAAAAAATCGAGCCCGCCGCGAATGTCGCGGCGGGCTCCTGTCGTTGCCAGCGCGCCCACGACCGACCGGCTGTCAAACTTCTTCCTGCGTCAACAGATGCATCTCGCCGCAGGCGGCGCAGCGCAGGCGCGCCATGGGCCGGTCGAGCTCGGCCAAGGCCGCCTCGTTGGTCACCAGCACGAGGCTGTCATTGTGGGGGCAGCGGTAACGCACCGCGCCGCCCGGGCGCAGCGCGGATTCGGTCACACGCAGTGGGCCGGCGGCGCTGTGAAAGACCGAACGATGGATGCTGGACCAGAATGGTGAACGGACACTCATGCTATGCCTTTTGCTGTACCGGAGTAATCCGCCAGCGGCAGACCTGTTCCGCGCTCAAAACGCAAAGCCGGCATTCGATTACAATCAGTCCAGCGGCGGAAACCGGTGCCGGCCATCCGGTGCGAGCGGCAGCGGCGCGACTTTCGTCACCGCCGCAAGCTCGAGATCGCCGTAGAGATGCGGAAACAGCGCGCCGCCTCGCGACGGCTCGAAGCGCAGACGGTCGCCGAGCCGGGCGCTCTCAACCTGCACCAGCAGCAGTCCGGCCTGGCCGGCAAAATGTCTGGCCGCGGTCTCGACTGCCTGCGCCGCGGTCGAAAAATGGATGAAGCCATCCTGCGCATCGACGGCGGAGCCGCGGAAAATGCCGTCTGATTCGGCGGCGCGCCACATCGTTTCCGGGCAAATCTTATAAATGAAGCGTGGCGCCGTCGGCATTGTCATAATATTGCGTCAACGACATGAATTTTGATTGTACGGCGGGTTGTATACACGGTTCGGACTCTCATATGCGGTGCTGAAGATTATAGGGACGTTATGAGCAACACCGAACACTATTTGATCGATACCGCCGACCAATGCGTGCAATTGGCGCGTGCTGGCCGGGCAATGGCCGATCAGCTCGAGGCGATGAGCAATCACCTCATGGCCAAGGCTGTCGAACTCGACACCGCCCAGCAGCGTGACGATGAGAAGCAGCCTGATACCGTTAAGAAGACGGCGCGTAAGTAACAGACGCGATGACGCATGACAAACTAAAGCCCGGCGGCAGCGCCGGGCTTTTTGTTTGGGTGAATGGCTTCGCTGTGTTTAACTGGTGGACGACTGCATCTCGCACATCGTGTCGGCGGCCGAGCGTTCGCCGATGATGATCTCGCCGCGCCAGTAGCGCAGGTCGGGATTTTCCTTAGACGGTTCGAACGCGATCATCTCGACCCATTCCTTGTCGACACGACGGCGCGCGACGCCGCCGCCGGCGAAGACCAGCGCCAGTCCGCCGGCAATGTCCCAGATGTTCGGCGACGCAAAGCGCGCGGCTTGCAACAGGCCGGCGGCGACCATCGTGCATTCGAGCGCGGCCGAGCCGGTCTTGCGCGTCTCCCACAGGCCGTCGCTGACGGTGGCGACGGGGACGCCGACGAGACGGCGCCGTACCTCAGGATTGACCTTGGGCGTGACGTCGGCGCCGTCGAAACGCAACTTGCCGCCGGCGGTGCAGTGATAGACGCCGGCGCGCAGCGCGTGACTGACGGAGGTCCACACCGCGCCGACGACCGGCACGCCATTATGCAGAATGCCGATCGAGGCGGCGAACAATGGCAGGCCGTTGACGAAATTCGCGGTGCCGTCGATCGGATCGACCGCCCAGATGAAATCGTTCTTGGCCGGGCGCTCGGTGCTTTCTTCGCCGATGATGTCGTGTTTGGGGAAACTTTCGGCGAGGCGTTCGCGGATCATGCGCTCGACCTTCTGGTCGATTTCGGAGACCGGGTCCTTCCACAGGTCTTCCTTGACGGCAGTCTTGTAGCGAACCGCGAGCAGACCGCCGACGGCCCTGGTGATCTCGGCGCCGGCGATGCCGGCAAGTTCGATGGCCGCTGATTCGATCTCGCGCAACGTTTCGCGCGAGATGGCGACGTCGGCGTTCGGCGCGGGCTTTTTATCCACCGGTTTGAGCGGCGGCATTTTGGATGGCGTTTTTGGCTGTATGACTTTCGTCGCGGTGCTCATGCCGCACCTGCCTTCTTTTCATGCGCCTTCTGCACCGGATGTTTCACCGGCATCAGGACGCGCACCGGCGTCTCCTCGCAGACAATGTCGACGGTCTGTTCGTTGTCGGACGCCGGGAAATATTCGTCATCGACGCGCGCCGGCTGGCCGGTCCAGGTCAGCGACACCTTGGTGGCCTTGCGCAAGGTGACCGGCGGCATTTCGACCTGCGGCGCTTCGATCCACTTGATGATCTTCTTGCGATCGGCGGTCTCAAAATAGACGACGTCGAGCTTGCCGTCGCCGAGATCGGCCTTGGCGGCGATCGGCAGGCCGGGACCGGTGAAGGCGATGTTGGCGACTTCGACGCCAAGCAGCGTCTTCTCGAAAGTCTTGCCGTCCATCTTGACGATGACGTCGAATGGCTTGGCGTCCCTGATCGCCTCCTGGAAGGCTTCGCGGCCCTTGAGCAGGTTGTCGGCGCCCTTCGGCTTCTTGCGTTTGGACACGTCTTCCAGAAAGGCCGGAAACGCGCCGACGCCGTAGCTTTCCAGAAACAAAGTCGTGCCCCAGTAGCCGGTGACCGAGCCGATATTGACATCGACATAGCGGTCCAGCGTCCAGGTCTCGACCAGTTCCTGCGGCGTGCCGGCGATGCCGAGCGAGCGGGCGAAATTGTTGGCGGTGCCGAGCGGCAGGATGGCGACCGGCCGGCTGCGGTCCTGAAGTGCGATCAGCACTGAGGCGATGGTGCCGTCGCCGCCGGCGGCAACGATTAGGTCGGCGCTGTCGGCCAGCGTTTTCTTGAAATCGTCATCCTTGACCGAGACATAGGATGGCTCATAGCCGGCGAGCTTCAGGGCAGCCAGGATGCTGTCCTTGTCCTTGCCGTCCGTGCCGGCACTTGGGTTGTGACAGAGGAGCGCCCTTACCATGCCGCTTTAACGGCGGGTGGGGGACGTAAGTTCCATTGCCTTCCGTCATTCCGGACGCGGCCATAGGGGAGCTGTCACGGCTTCCACCGGAGGAGGGCTTTTGAAACCAATTGACGCACCAGCAAAGGCCATGCCGATCCAAGAACGGCAGCCGAATATGTAATTCCGGCAACCATCAAGACGATTAGAATGTGGTCTGCATAGACATCAAATATCGGGCCGTACCGATAGGATGGCCTCGGACTGCCATAGGCGATTTGTGGAATGAATGACGCTACCGTGTGTAACGCCTTCAGGCCAAGCAGCGCTGTCTGCATTAAGATGAAGATCAAAGACCAGCGGACGACATCCACGGTGGCGTTGGCTAGCGGAAACCGCAGCAGGAAAGAAGTTCAACGCGACAATCGAAATTGCGCCACCTATGGACATTGCTGTCAAAATTACAGCCATTCGTGCCGATGTCCTTTGTGTAGCCAACGCTAGACGAGTGACAACGGAGTTGGATTCCGGGTTCGCGCTTGCGCGCGCCCCGGAATGACAGAGGTTAGGCCACGCTTTGCATTTCGCCGCCGTGCGGCGGCGGGATCGGCGCGCCGTCGGCGGAATATTCGTTCAGCTTGTTGCGCAACGTGCGGATCGAAATGCCGAGGATGTTGGCGGCATGCGTGCGGTTGCCGAGGCAGTGCTTGAGCGTCTCGAGGATGAGATCGCGCTCGACCTCGGCGACAGTGCGGCCGACGAGGCTGCGGGTGACCTGCTCGGCGGCCATCGCCGCCTGTTCGGCGATGCCGGTGCCGCGCGCGGCATCGAGCCGAGCGCCGTCCGGCGACAGGATGCCGTCGACGCCGATCTCGGCCCCGCTGGAGAGCAGTACGGCGCGATGCAGCGTGTTCTCCAGTTCGCGGACTTTGCCGGGCCAGCGCGCGGTGTTAAGTGCGCGGCGCGCATCGACCGAGAGCGGCCGCACGGCCAGGCCGTTGGCCTCGGAATATTTCTTGATGAAGTGCGTGGCCAGTTCGCCAATATCGGCCGGGCGCTCGCGCAACGGCGGGATCTTCAGGTTCACGACATTGAGCCGGAACATCAGATCTTCGCGGAACGTGCCGGCGCGCACCGCTTCGGTCAGGACACGGTTCGACGTGGCAATGATGCGGATGTCGACCGGCACGGGCTTCGCCCCGCCGACGCGGTCGATGACGCGCTCCTGGATGGCGCGCAGCAGTTTGGCCTGCAGGCGCACGTCCATTTCGGAAATTTCGTCGAGCAGCAGCGTGCCGCCATTGGCTTCCTCGAATTTGCCGATGCGGCGGCCGAGCGCGCCGGTGAAGGCGCCTTTCTCATGGCCGAACAGTTCGGACTCCAGCAGGTTCTCCGGGATCGCCGCGCAGTTCACCGTGATGAACGGCTTCTTGGCGCGCTGCGAGCGCGAGTGAACGTAGCGCGCCAGCACTTCCTTGCCGGTGCCGCTTTCGCCGGTGATCAACACCGAGGCATCCGAGCCGGCGATCTGCTGCGCCAGCTTGACGACGGAGGCCATGGCGTCGTCGCGGTAGATCATCTCGCGGTTGTCGTCGGTGACGGCGGCGAGCACCGCGGCGATCAGTTCCGGATCGGGCGGCAGCGGGATGTATTCTTTGGCGCCGGCGTGGATCGCCTTGACCGCGGCGCGGGCGTCATTAGTGACGCCGCAGGCGACGATCGGCACATGGATGCGTTCGGCGTCCAGCCGGTCGACCAGATCGCGGATGTCGAGGGCGACATCGACCATCAGCAGGTCGGCACCGCGGCCCGAGCGCAGCACAGCGAGCGCCTGATCGATTGAATCGGCGTGGGTCACCGAAGCGCCCTTGTCCATGGCGATCTTGCTCGCGATGGTGAGCTGACCGCCCAAAGTGCCGACGATTAAAAGGCGCATGATCGTGCTCCACAGTCCAGGTTATGTCCGCCCGCTTCTCGGGCGTCAGTTCTTTTCCGACTTGATGATTTCCGTCATGGTGACGCCAAGCTTGTCCTCGACCAGCACCACTTCGCCACGCGCGACCAGACGATTGTTGACGTAGATATCGATGGCTTCGCCGACCTTGCGGTCGAGTTCGAGCACGGCGCCGGGTCCGAGCTTCAGCAGTTCGCCGACATCCATGCGGGCGCGGCCGAGCACGGCCGAGACTTGGACCGGCACGTCGAACAAAGCTTCCAGATCGGCGGCGCCGCGATGCACCGACTCGTGGTCGACCGGCGCGATCGAACCGGCGTCCTGCACCTGAACCTCGCCATTTTCGAGGTCGGGCAGTGGTACCTTGGTGTCATCGTCACTCATCGCATCGTCTCCAAAAGCCTGTTCAATTCAGCGCCGTGGCGCGAGCCGCGATATAGCGGCCGACCACGTCTTCGATCGCGGCGAGGGTCGTGGCGGTGTCGCGGTTGACGCCGCCGTCGGCCCATTCGATCCGGCAGTCGCCGCGGGCGATCGCGGCGTCGGGATGAACGCTCAGCCGGCCTTCGAAGCCGCGCTGCCGCGCGATCTCTTCGAGTTTTTCCTTGGCGGCATCGAAAATGTCGGTGCCGATATGGACGGATATCTGCGGCGTCGTCACCAGATGGCGGAACGCGTCGCCGGCCAGCGCCGAGAGTTCGGCGAGCGGTTCGCGCGCGACCAGTTCCGGCGCCAGCTTGCCGGCGACCGCGACCTGCACCGCTTCGATTTCCAGCCGGGTCTCGATGCCGGTGAGCGCGCCGTTGATCCGCGCCATGCTGTCGGCGATCTGGTTGAGCGCGCGTGCGATGCTGTCGGCGGCCTCCGTGCGCGCCTGCGCCTGGCCGGCCTCGAAGCCTTTGCGATGCGCGATCGACTCGGCATCCGCGCTGCGGCGCTCGTGCTCGACCATGGTAATGGTCGGCTTCTCGCCGCCGCCGGCGAAGTCCTCATCGAACATGTATTTGGCGCTGGGCTTCATTCCGCTCACATTTTCTTTCGTCTGCGCATGATCTTGTCCGAAAACCGGTTCCCACTTTTCGGGATCATGCGCTAATAGATCAGTTCGTCGTCGCCCTGGCTCTTGGCGATAAGGATTTCACCCTTCGCCGCCAGATCCTTGGCGATATTGACCAGCAGCGTCTGCGCTTCGTCGACGTCGCGCAGGCGCACCGCGCCGAGCGC
>CANKBJ010000058.1 GCA_947479905.1 Bradyrhizobiaceae bacterium | reverse complement strand
GGACGGCTCCAGGCAGGGTGGCATAGGCGACCAGCCGTCCGTAACGGTCGGCGCCGGGCGCACGATGCAGCCGCAGGGTCTGTCCGTCGACCAGCGCCCGCAAGGCGTCGGGGCCTTGTCCGGCCACCTCAATGCCGGCCAGGCGCAGTTCGCGGCCATCGTTGAGCAGCGCCGTCCGCGCATCGCGCACCGAAACCACACCGGCTGAATCGGCCGCCATTAGGGCGCAAGGTTCGCCGGCCGTGGCGGCGCCCGGCGCCATCCATCCCAAGGCCGCGACAATAAAAGCAGGGACGTAACGCCGGTTCATCGTGGCGGCCCGCCGGAAAATCCCGTTACAATGCCGCGGGGATCATAATCGAAAAATACATACGAGGGGAACGACGATGCGAGTGAGGGGTTTAACCGTCAAGAACAGCCGCCGCGCACTGCTGGCCGTCATGACCATGCTGGCCTTTCCGGTGGCGGCGTCCGCCGACTATCCTGAGCGTGCGATCACCATCGTGGTGCCGTTCGCCGCCGGCGGCCCGACCGATATCATTTCCCGGCTTTTAGCGGTGCCGATGAGTCAGACGCTCGGCCAGCAGGTGCTGATCGAAAATGTCGTCGGCGCCGGCGGCACGATTGGCGTCACCCGCGTGATGCGCGCCAGCCCGGACGGCTATCAATTGCTCATGGGCAATCTCGGCACGCAGGCCGCCAGCGTCGGGCTTTATCCGAAGCTCGCTTACGATCCAAAGACCGATTTCGAGCCGATCATGAATACCGGCGGCACGCCGATGGTCGTGGCGGCGAAAAAGGATCTGCCGGTCAAGGATTTCCGCGAGTTCATTGCCTATGTGAAAGCCAACGCGGCGAAATTGAACTACGGCACCGGCGGCGTCGGCGCGACATCGCATCTGACCTGCCTGTTTCTCGATTCGCTGCTCGATGCAAAGCCGCAGCACGTCCCGTTCCGCGGCTCGGGTCCCGCGCTCAACGCGCTGATCGGCGGCCAGGTCGACTATGTCTGCGATCAAACCGTCGGCATCGTGCCCAGCATTCAGGGCAATTCGGTCAAGGGTCTGGTGGTCGCCGTGCCGGCCCGTCTCGCGTCGATTCCCGACGTGCCGACTTCCGCCGAGCAGGGACTGCCGGCCTTCCAGGCGGTCGGCTGGAACGCCTTGTTCGCGCCCAAGGGCACGCCGAAGGCCATCGTCGACAAAGTGAACGCGGCGGCGCGCGCCGCGCTGAACGATCCGACCGTCAAGGCGCGGCTGCTCGACCTTAGTGTCGAGCTGCCGAGCGAGGAGGCCAAGACGCCGGAAGCGCTGCGCATCTTCGTCGCCAAGGAAATCGACAAATGGGTGCCGATCATCCAGAAGGCCGGCGTCACCGCGCAATAAAGCGCGCCTTGCGTGCCGGCTCGCAACCGCGGGCCGGCACGACGACAATAAACGCAGGCTCAAAGGAGGCGACCAATGGTATTGCCGCGCGAGGCGCTTAGCCGCCGGCTGTTTCTACAGATCGCCGCCGCCACCGGCGTATCGTTTGCGACCGGCGCGCAGGCGCAGTCGACATGGCCCGATCATAACATCCGGCTGATCATTCCTTATCCGGCCGGCGGTTCGACCGACGTGCTGGCGCGCATTCTGGCCGAGCTCATGAAGGACATGTTCAACCAGACCTTCGTGATCGAAAACCGGCCCGGCGCCGGCGGGAATATCGGCATCGCCGCGCTCACCGCCAGCGCGCCGGACGGCTACACGATCGGCGCCGCCACCGTCGGCCACTTCGCCATCAACCAGTTCCTCTACAAGGACATGCCCTACAATCCCGAGCGCGACATGATCCCGGCGACATTGACGTGGGAATTGCCGAACGTGTTCGTCGTCGCGTCGGATCATGTGCCAGCCAAATCGATCGCCGAGTTCATCGCCTGGGCGAAGCAGAAGACCAAGACGAATTTCGGCAGTCCGGGCGTCGGCACCTCGCCGCATCTGTCCGGCGTGATGTTCGTCAACCGCACCGGCATCGACGCGGTGCATGTGCCGTTCCGCGGCGCGGCGCAGACCATTCCGGCGATGCTGTCCGGCGACGTCACCTTCGCCATCGACAATCTCGCCTCCTACATCGCGCAGGTTCAGTCCGGCAAGATGCGCGCTTTGGCGGTGACCTCGGCGCAACGCTGGCCGACTTTGCCGGACGTGCCGACCATGGCGGAAGCGGGCCAAAAGGATTTCGTCGTCACCTCCTGGGCCGCCTTCGTCGTGCCGGCCGGAACGCCGCGCCCGATTATCGACCGGCTGGCGGCGGCGATGAAGACTTTGGCCGCCGACGCCGAGCTGCAAAAGCGCTTTCAGGTGGCCGGGGCGCGCTGCATTGCTTCGACGCCGGAGGAGGCCATTGCCTTTGCCGGCAAGGAACGGGCGATGTGGAAGGATGTGGTGGCGCTGTCGGGGGCGAAAGCTGAGTAGGAAGAGCCGGAGTAGCGGGAAGTGCGAAACCGGCCGAAACCGGCGCGTGCGCGGCGCAAAAGCCTGTGCTAGATCGCTCCACGACGGTCCCGTAGCTCAGCAGGATAGAGCAGCGGTTTCCTAAACCGAAGGTCGGAGGTTCGACTCCTCTCGGGACCGCCAGCCATCGCCAAAACGTTAGCGCGCCAAAGAACGCACAGGAAATCCCGAACATCCCCCTCGGCCGGTCGGCGAACCGTTAACTCACCGGAATGACGTTGACGGACACATCGATGTGCTGCCCGCCGGCGGCGACGATGACGCCGTCCATCGGCGCAACGTCGGTGTAATCCCGGCCGATCGCCAGCACGATGTGTTCATCCGACGCGATCATGTCATTGGTCGGATCGAAGCCGACCCAGCCGGTATCGGACCCGCACCAGACCAGCACCCATGCATGCATCGCATCGGCGCCCTGCAGGCGCGCGGCGCCGGGCGAGCGGATGGTGCGCAGATAGCCGCTCACATAAGCCGCAGGCAGGCCGATGCCGCGCAGACCCGAGATCATGATATGGGCGAAGTCCTGACAGACGCCGCGCCGCAATGCGAACGACATCGGCGGCGTCGTGCGCACCGTGGTGGCGCCGATCTCATAGGTCATGTCGGTCTTGATCCGGTGCATCAGCTCGCTCGCGGCTTCCAGTATATCGCGGCCGGGCGGGAAACTCTGGCGCGCATAGTCGCGGATTTCCGGATCGAGCGAGACCATGCGGCTGGCAAACAGGAAATGCGCCGGTGCGCTCGGCCCAATGTCGGTGGAGGCGAACACCTGCTCCTGCACCGCTTCCCAGGTGGCAGAGTCTGCCGGCAGCATAAAGGCATCGATGGCTATCCGCGCCGACACTTTCACCGTCAGCGTATCGTGCGCGTCTTCGAGCGCGATCCAGGTCAGCCGGTTGCCGAAGAAGTCCTGGCCTTCGCGACGGCTCACCGGCGCCGGTTCGATCTGCAGCGACGAGACCTGCACGCGCTGCCCCGGACGATTGACCGGCGTCTGGCGCAACACATGAAAGGCGTTCGTCACCGGCGAGGCGTAGGTGCAATCGGTGGTCTGGCGAATGTCGTAGATCATGACAGCGCATCCCATGCGGTCTGCGAGCGCTCGATATGGGTCAGATAGGTCGAGGCAATGGCCTCCGACAATCTCATCAGATCGTCTTCAATCTCGATGATCTGGGCGTCGGTCATATTGCCGGCGTCGGCGGTGCGGAAGCGCGTCGCGATCGAGGCGGCAATCTGCTGCACTGGCGTCAATCGTCCGGCCGGCGTCTGGCCTTTCGGCAGGGCCGCCAGATGCGTCTCGATTCGGTCGACCTGATAGGCGACCGAGCGCGGATTGTTCGGGTCCAGCGTCACCAGATCGATCACCGGCGCTTTGGCGGCGATCATCACATAACGCTGCCGGTAGGTCAGTTGGCTGTCGGCAAGTTCCAGCAGCACATCGAGCCCGCCCGATGGCGCGGTGCCGTCGGCGAAGCAGCGCACGAAGCGGCAGGTCTGCAGCGCGCGCTCGATGCGCCGGCCGAGTTCGAGAAAGCGCCAGCCGGCGAGCTGCGTCATATTCTCCTGCGCCAACCCCGAGAACGACGAGATGATCCGCAGCGCCGCCTCGACCCGCTCGACCATGGCGCGCTCGACCGGGCCGGGCGCCAGCGACAGCTCGATCAGCGCCACCAGATCGTCGATGGCGCGCCAGGCATCCGGCGAGAAGCGTTCGCGAATGACCGAGGCGGCGACGCGGGCGAAATTCACCAGGCGCGGCAGCGAGCCGTCGAATTCGCCGCCGGTCAGCACCGAGCGCGCCACCAAGGCCGGCGTCGCGCCGCCGGTATCGATCGGCGCGGCGCTCCAGCTGCGCAGCAGGTCGGTGATCGCCTCAACGATTGGCGCGGCGGTGTCGCCGGCATCGGCGACGCGGTTGAGCAGCGCGCGCGTCAGGCGCAACGTCGCTTCGGCGCGTTCGACGTAGCGGCCGACCCAGAAGAGATTGTCGGCGGCGCGGCTCGGCAGCATGCCGGTGGCGCGCTGGATCGTCACCCGCTCCGGCGCCGGCAGCAAGGTGACGGCGGATACAGGTCCTTCCGAGAGGACCCAGGCGTCGGCGGTGGCGTCGCCGCCTTGCAGGCTGATGGCGCGCGCATCCGGATTATCGGCGATACGGACAAAGCCGCCCGGCATCACCTGCCAGCCATCGCCGACCTTGGCGAGGAAGAGCCGCAGCGAGAACGGCCGCGGCTGCAATTTACCTTCGCGCCACACCGGCGTGCTGGAGAGCGTGACCGCTTCCTGCGCGACGTAATCGATGCGACGGTCGTGGATGGCTCGCAGCAGATCGCGGCGCTGGCCGTCGTCCAGTTCTGAACCAAGGTTGCCGCCGGCCGAACCAAACGCCGGTGCGATCACCATGCTGTCGAGTTTGGCGAGGATTTCGTCGCGCACGTCGGCGCGGCCGAGCCACCAGGTCGCGACATTCGGCAACAGCAATTCCTGACCGAGAACATGCGGCGCCAGCGCGGGCAGCAAAGCGAGCATGGCGCGCGCTTCGACCAGTCCTGCCCCAAGCGCATTGGCGATCACCACCTTGCCGTCGCGCACCGCCTGCACCAGACCGGCGACGCCGAGACGCGAGGCAGCGTTCAGCTCAAGCGGGTCGGCGAAATCGGCGTCGATGCGGCGCAGCAGCACCTCGGTGCGGCGCAGGCCGGAAATGGTGCGGATGAAGACGCCGTCATTGCGCACGATCAGGTCTTCGCCTTCGACCAGCAGCAGGCCGAGATAGCGCGCCAGATAAGCGTGCTCGAAATAGGTTTCGTTCATCGGGCCGGGCGTCAGCAGGCAGACGCGCGCATCGTCCTGCCGGTTGTATTCGAACAACTCGGCCTGAAACGCCTGAAAGAACGGCGCGACGCGCTTGACGCGGGTCTTGCCGTAGATCTCGGGGATGGCGCGAGACAGCGCCAGCCGGTTTTCGATCGCATAGCCTGCGCCGGATGGCGCCTGCGCGCGATCGCCGAGCACCCACCAGCGCCCGTCGGGGCCGCGGCCGACATCGACCGCGTAAAATCGCAAATGCGATCCGCCCGGCGACGCGACGCCGGCCAGCGGCCGGAGGAATTCCGGATTGCCGGCGACAAGCGCCGCGGGCAGGCGGCCGTCCTTGATCAACTGGCCGGGGCCATAGGCATCGGCCAAAACGGCTTCGAGCAGCGCGGCGCGTTGGATCAATCCGGCTTCGAGCGCCTTCCATTCGGAAGGCTCGATCAAGAGCGGAATGTGGCTGAGCGGCCAGGGCCGCTCGACGCCGGCCGGATCTTCATAAACGCGATAGAACACGCCCGAGTCGCGCAAATAGCGGTCGGCCGAGGCAAAGCGCCGGTTGATTTCCTCCGGGCCGAGATCGGCCAGCATCGACAACAGCGGCTTCCAGTGCGCGCGCACGCGGCCGTCGCCATCCATCATCTCGTCGACAATGCCCGGCAGCGTCCGGTAGCCGGACACGAACCGGTCCAGGCCGCCGGTGTCTAATTTGCGGGTGTTGTCGGGGTGAGAGGGCATTATCTGTGCGATTGACGATCTACGCAGTTGACGGATTGTTATAGCGCGCGCGCCGCAGGTCGAGCGTGGTCGGGTACTCGAGCGAACGGGCGGATTCGCGCGGGTCGAAGCGGCCGGGAGTATGGCCGATATCTTCGAAGCGCGCCCGCCGCCGGGCCTCCGCTTCGTAGGAGTTCACAGGGAATGTCTCGTAATTGCGGCCGCCCGGGTGCGCGACGTGATAGACGCAACCGCCCAGCGAACGCTGGCTCCAGCTATCGACGATGTCGAAGGTCAGAGGCGCATCGACATCGAGCGTCGGGTGCAGCGCCGAGGCGAGCTTCCAGGCCTTGAAGCGGACGCCGGCGACGAATTCGCCGGAGCGGCCGGTGGAGCGCAGCGGCAGCGTGCGTCCGTTGCAGGTGACGCGGTGGCGGCCTTCGACGAAGCCCTCGACCTTGATTTGCAGACGCTCGACCGACGAATCGACGAAGCGCGACGTCCCGCCGGCGGTGTTCTCCTCGCCGAGCACGTGCCACGGCTCCAGCGCGTGACGGATTTCCATTTTGACGCCGGCATGTTCGACCGCGCCGTAGCGCGGAAAGCGGAACTGGCGCTGCGCGTCGAACCAGACGGGATCGAAATCGTAGCCGGAGGCTTTCAGGTCGCGCAGCACGTCCTGGAAATCCTCCCAGACGAAATGCTCGAGCATGAACTTGTCGTGCAGCGCCGTCTGCCAGCGCACCAGCGGCCCGTCGAGCGGCGCGCGCCAAAATTTGGCGACCAGTGCGCGCAGCAACAATTGCTGCGCCAGCGACATGCGCGCATCCGGCGGCATTTCGAAGCCTCGGAATTCGACGAGGCCGAGACGTCCAGTGGCGCTGTCCGGCGAGAACAATTTGTCGATGGAGATTTCGGTGCGGTGCGTGTTGCCGGTGACGTCGACCAGGATGTTGCGGAACAGGCGATCGACCAGCCACGGCGGCGGCGCTTCGCCTTTATCCGGCGCCGGCACCTTGGCGAAGGCGATCTCCAGTTCGTACAGCATGTCGGTCCGCGCTTCGTCCATGCGCGGCGCCTGGCTGGTTGGGCCGATGAACAATCCTGAGAAGAGGTAAGACAATGACGGATGGCGCTGCCAATAGATCAGCAGGCTCTTGAGCAGATCCGGACGGCGCAGGAACGGGCTGTCGGCGGCATTGCGGCCGCCGAGCACGACATGGTTGCCACCGCCGGTGCCGGTGTGGCGGCCGTCGATCATGAACTTGTCGGTGCCGAGGCGCGAGTGATGCGCGTCTTCGTAGAGGCCGCGCGTGATGGTCACCGCTTCGCGCCAGCTCGATGCCGGATGAACGTTGACCTCGATGACGCCGGGATCGGGCGTGACGCGGATGACGTCGATGCGCGGATCGTTCGGCGGCGTATAGCCTTCGATATGAACCGGCAGCTTCATCGCCGCCGCGGTTGCTTCGACCGCCGCCAGCAGTTCAAGATACTCTTCCAGCTTCTCGGTCGGCGGCATGAAGATGCACAGGCGGCCGTCGCGGACTTCCAATGTCAGCGCGGTGCGCACCGGAATGCCGGACGCCTGGAGGCCGGCGAGCGCGCGCGGACCGGCCTGCGCCACCAAAGTCTCGGCGACGGGCTGCTTGTCGGCGCGCGGCGCAGCTGCGACCGCCGGCAGCGGCGGGTGTTCGTCCATCGGATCGCCCGGCACCAGGTGCGGATAATCGGCGGCGATGAAATAGGGCAACTGGCTCAACGGCAGCCGGAAGCCGGCCGGCGAATCGCCGGCGATCAGGAACAGCCGGCCACGCCGGGTCTGCCACAGTTCGCTGAGCCAGCCGGTCTTTGCTGAAGCGTTCCAGTGCTGCACCGGCAGCACGAAGCCGGTCGGATGCGTGAGGTGGCGTTCGAAGGTGCGCAGGATGCGCCCGCGTTCGGCGGCGTCGTCGAGCTTCGGATTGCCCGGATCGATGTTCGGCGGCAGCGCACCTTCCTTGAGCAGGCGGTCGGCCGGGTCTTCATAGAGCGGCTGCACGAACTCGCTTTTCAGCCCGAGCCGCGCGGCGACGCCTTCGGCGAAGTTCTGCGCGTCGAGCGAGGACGGCTCCGGCGTGGTCCTGCCGCGTGCGATCAGATCGAGATTCTGCCACACCGGCTGGCCGTCGCGCCGCCAGTATAATGAGTAGGCCCAGCGCGGCAGTTCCTCGCCGGGGTACCATTTGCCTTGGCCGTAATGCACCAGCGCGCCCGGCGCGAAGCGGTCGTGCAGGCGCTTGATCAGGTCGTTGGCGCGAATGAGCTTCTGCGGACCGAGCGCCGCCGTGTTCCACTCCGCCGTTTGATAGTCGTCGATCGACACGAAGGTCGGCTCGCCGCCCATGGTCAGGCGCACGTCGCCGGCGGTGAGATCGGCGTCGACCTTCTCGCCGAGCGCGTCGAGCGCGGCCCAGGCCTCGTCCGAGAATGGCGCGGTGACGCGGGGCCGTTCGGCGATGCGCGAAATTTTCATCTCGAATTCGAAATCGACGCCGCTCGGCTCGACCATGCCGGTGATCGGCGCGGCGGAACGGTAATGCGGCGTCGCCGCCACCGGCAGATGGCCTTCGCCGCACAACAGGCCGGAGGTCGGATCGAAGCCGATCCAGCCGGCGCCGGGAAGGTAGACTTCGGTCCAGGCGTGCAGGTCGGTGAAGTCGTGGTCGGTGCCGCTCGGACCGTCGAGCGATTTGATGTCCGGCTTCAACTGGATGAGATAGCCGGAGACGAAACGCGCCGGCAGACCGATGTGGCGCAACAGCTGTGTCAACAGCCAGGCCGAGTCGCGGCATGAGCCGTAACCGGAGACGAGCGTCTCTTCCGGCGTCTGCACGCCCGGCTCGAGTCGTACGATATATTTGACGATCGACTGAATGCGCTGGTTGAGTTCGACCAGGAAGTCGACGGTGTTGCGCTTCTCGCGCGAAATCGAATCGATCAGGCTCTGCAGCTTCGGCCCGGCCGGTTCCGGATCGACATAGGCCAGCAGGTCTTCCTTGATGTCGGCCGGCATGTCGAACGGCCACTGTTCGGCGAAAGGCTCGACGAAGAAATCGAACGGATTGACGACTTCGAGGTCGGCGAGGAAATCGACCGTCACCGAAAATTCGCTGGTCTTTTCCGGGAAGACAAAGCGCGCCAGCCAGTTGCCGTGCGGGTCCTGCTGCCAGTTCACGAAATGCTGTTCTGGCTTCACCTTGAGCGAATAGCTCGGAATCCGGGTGCGCCCATGCGGCGCCGGGCGCAACCGCACGATCTGGGGCCCGAGTGCGATCGGTTTGTCGTAAATGTAGCGGGTGACGTGGTGCAGGCCGGCGAGGATCGACATTGGTTACATTACTCTGTTGACCGTGGCAGCGCGCGATTGACGGCTGTGAGTGTATCGCCGTTGCCGCCAAATCGCTGCCCAATATTCATGCAAGTTCCGGGCCGCGTCGCCATTTAGCCGCGCAAAATCGTGATTAGCCAGCCGTTCCTGCCTGTTTGGTTAGCCGACCGCCGCCGCCGTCAAAGCGGCGTGGACGCGGTCCGGCTTGAACGGCAACCGATAGCAGCGCACGCCGGTGGCGTCGCGGATGGCGTTGCCGAGCGCGGCGGCGACCGGATTATACGGGCTCTCGCTCATCGATTTGGCGCCGAAGGGGCCGAGCGTGTCGGAAGTCTCGGCGAACAGCACTTCGGTGCGCGGAATGTCGGCAAAGGCCGGGATGTGATAATTCCGGAACGTCGAATTGGCGACGCGGCCGTTGTCGTCGATGACGATTTCCTCGAACAAGGCCGCGCCCAAGGCCTGCGCCACGCCGCCTTCGACCTGGGCGCGGCATTGCATCGGGTTGATGACCGTGCCGGCGTCGGCGGCCTGAACGCTTTTCAGGATTTTTATTTCGCCACTGACGCGGTTCACTGCGACGCGGAAGCCCTGCACGTTGAAGGCGACCGAGCGCGGAATGCCGTTGGTGGTGCCGTGCGCGGACAGGACGACGCCGGCGACGTTCGCCGCTTGCCGCAGGTCGGCGAGAGCGATGGGTTTGCCGGCGCATAGAACCGCGCCGTCGCTGAGCTTGCAGTCGGCGCGCGGTGCGCCGCTGTGCTTCGCGGCGAAGTCGAGCAGCGTATCGCGCAAGGCCTCGGCGGCCATCTGCGTCGCGCGTCCGGCAATGACGGTGCCGGTCGATCCGTAAGCGCCGGTGTCGTGGCCGCCGTGATCGGTGTCGGACTGCGTCAGCTTGATGTGCGATGGCGTCGCGCCGAATACAGTCGCCGCGATCTGCTGATGTACGGTGGTGGTGCCGTTGCCGAATTCGGCGGTGCCGATGGTCATGGCGTAGCTGCCATCGGCCTCGAGCCAGATATACGTGTCAGAGTAATGCCCGCCCGGCGGCACGGTATCGATCATGGTCAGCGCGGTGCCTTGGCCGATCAGCCACTCCGGCGGCAAGGTCGCGCCCGGTGAATCGTTGCGCATCGCCGCATCGACCAGATCGAGACACTGATCGAGGCCGTAACTGCCGTAGATGACATCGTCCGGCGAGACATGCGTGCCGATCATCGGCTCGCCCTTGTGAACGACATTGCGGCGGCGAAAGTCGAGCGCGTCGATGCCGAGCGTGCGGGCGACTTCGTCGATCGCCGATTCGACCGCGAACGAGGTCTGCGGCAGGCCATAGCCGCGAAACGCGCCGGCCGGCACCGTGTTGGTGTAGACGGCGAAACCGTCAACTTTCTTGTTCGGGCATCGATAGACGCTGATCGATTCCGAACAGGCATGCTCCAGCACCGGCGCGCCATGATTGCCGTAGGCGCCTGTGTTGGACACGACATGCATCTCGATGGCGGTGAGTGTGCCGTCGCGTGCCGCGCCGATTTTCACGCGCACCTGCATCGGGTGGCGCGTGGTCGCGGCGATAAACTGTTCCTCGCGGGTGAATTCGATTTTCACCGGCCTGCCGGTTTTCAGCGCCGCCAGCGCGGCGATATCCTCGACCATCATTTCCTGCTTGGCGCC
Source organism: Bradyrhizobiaceae bacterium (assembly GCA_947479905.1). GTDB lineage: Bacteria > Pseudomonadota > Alphaproteobacteria > Rhizobiales > Xanthobacteraceae > Pseudolabrys. The sequence continues at coordinate 6,790 of CANKBJ010000058.1, read as the reverse complement.
GAAGCCGCCGCCGACACGCTCGCAGAATATACGTACCTTGTCCTCAGCCAGGCCAAATACACGAGCCACTTCCTGCCGGGTCAGGAACGGGACTTGCGTACTGGAACGGATATTCAGTCGGCCGCCGGTGTCGATCCAGGCAATGGCGCACAGAGTTTCGAGATGCGCGTGCTGGACGCGCGGCACGAAATAGGCGCCTTCGTGAATGGCGTCGGCCTGCGCGAAACCTGCTTCGACATTGCCGAATTCGCTGTGAACGGCGTGAATGAGATTGCGTTTGGCGTCGTAGATGCGCGCTTCCGGCCCTTTGTCGCCATGCAGCAGCGGCGCGCCGGGCGCCATCGCCTGTTCCGGATCGAACACCGGCGGCAGAATATCGTAATCGACCTTGAGCTTGCGGCAGCCTTCCTCGGCGGCAGCCTCGCTGGCGGCGACGACGGCAGCGACGCGCTGGCCGATGTAGCGCACGACAGTATCGACCACCATGGTGTCGTCGGCGTCGATCTCGCGCACTTCGTGACGCGCGGTCGAAAACGCAGTCTTCGGCGCGTCGTCATGTGTCAGAACGGCGATGACGCCGGGCACGTTGAGCGCGTCGGTCTTGTCGATCGAGCGGATGCGCGCATGCGCATGCGGCGAGCGCAACAATTTGATGTGCTGCAAGCCCTCGATGGCGACGTCGAGCGTGAACCGCGCTTTGCCCGTGACGACGTCGGGGCCAGCCGGCGCCGGTACATTGTGGCCGACGCCGCAGCCGGCGTGACCGTCTTCGGTATTGCGCTTGCCGGCGATGGCGTCCTCGATGGCGCGATAGCCGGTGCAGCGGCACAGATTGCCTTTGAGCGCGCGCGGCAGATCGGCACGTTGCGCCTGATTGAGCGACGCCGCCGTCATGATCATGCCAGCGGTGCAGAAGCCGCACTGGAAGCCCTGCGCGTCGAGAAAGGCCTGCTGCATCGGGTGCAGGTCGTTGCCCAAACCATTTAACTTGGCGAGGCCTTCGATGGTGGTGACCTCGCGGCCTTCGGCGCGGAACGCCGGCATAAGGCAGGAATGCACCGGCTCGCCGTCGAGATAGACAGTGCAGGCGCCGCAATCGCCGGCGTCGCAGCCTTTCTTGACGCCGAAATGGCCGAGGTCGCGCAGGAAGGTGCGCAGGCATTGCCCGGCGGCCGGCTGCTCGGCGAAGGGCTTGCCGTTGATGGTGTATGTCATCGTGCGCCCTCGCCGAGTTCGCTGACGATCTCTTGCGCAAAATGCAAGGTCATGTGTCGCCGCCACGCGGGGAGGCCGTGAATGTCGTCGTACCAGGCGTCAACCGTTTCCTCGATACGCGCATGGAGCTCGTCGATTGAAGGCAGGGCGTCGAAAGCGAGTCTGACCGGGCGCGGCGTCGAGGCAGTGATGGTCAGCGCGAACGCGCCGTTGCCACTGAGCGTGCCGATGACCAGCGCGCCGGAACGGCCGTGATTGGCCAGCGACACTTGCCGGAACGCGGTGCGTGCGGTCAGCGCCGCCGCCGGCAACAAGATGCTGCGCATCAATTCGCCTGACTTCAGCGCGTTGCTCAACGGCCCCTTGACGAAATCGACGATTGTCGCGCGGCGCTCAGTGCCATCCGGCGCCCACAGCAAGGCTTCGCCGTCGAGCGCGGCGGTCAGCGAAATCATCGGGCCGGCCGGCAGCGACATGCAGATGTTGCCGCCGACAGTGGCCGCGTTCCAGATCTTGAACGAAGCGAGAAAAGCGCGGCAGCACTGGCCGATCAGCGGCGCGGCAGTCCATTCCACAGGCGGCGTCAGTGCGTCGAGCTGCGCCACGGTGCAGGTCGCGGCGATCTCGAGTCCATCGGCGCTTGCCGTCAGCGGCTCCCAGCCGAGCAACGACAGATCGACCAGCCGCGTCAGTTTCGGTTGCGGCTCGGAAAACAGCCAGGTGCCGCCGGCGAGAAAGGCGTCGCCGTCGCGCCAGCTACCCAGTTCGCCGCGCGTCTTCGGCCGGGTCACCTGTTTGATCGTGTTCAGATCCATGACGTGCTCTGGCCCTGTGCTTGCAAGGCACTATAGTCTTGTCGGTGAGCATGAGGATGGCGATGACCGAAGCGATCTGGATCAAGGACCCGATGGCCATTCTGGCCGACGGCGCCGAGCGCGGCGTTGTCGTCAAAGATGGCGCGATTGTCGAGCTTGTGCCGAAGGGCAAAGAGCCTACGACCGCCGCCGCGCCGTTCGAGGCGCGCGACCATGTCGTCATTCCGGGGCTCATCAACACCCATCATCATTTCTACCAGACGCTGACGCGCGCCGTGCCGGCCGCGCTCGACCGCGAACTGTTTCCCTGGCTCAAGGCGCTCTATCCGATCTGGGCGAAGATGACGCCGGATGCGCTCGACGCCGCCGTCACCGTGGCGATGGCCGAGCTGATGCTGTCCGGCTGCACCACGACCACCGACCATCATTACGTGTTTCCCAAGGGCCTGGAAGACGGCATCGACATCGAGATCGCGGCGGCGAAACGGCTCGGCATCCGCACGCTGCTGACGCGCGGTTCGATGAACCTGTCCGAACGCGACGGCGGCCTGCCGCCGGACTCGGTCGTGCAGGACGAGGATACCATCCTCGCCGACAGCAAAAGGCTGGTCGATCGCTATCACGAGCGTGGGCCGACCGCGATGACGCAAATCGCCCTGGCGCCGTGCTCGCCGTTTTCCGTGACGACCGCTTTGATGAAATCGACCGCCGCGCTCGCCGACAAACTCGATGTCCGCCTGCACACGCATTTGGCCGAAACCGAGGACGAAAACAAATTCTGCGAGCATCTCTATGGCGTACGGCCGCTCGATTATCTGGAGGATTGCGGCTGGCTCAACAGCCGCACCTGGCTGGCGCATGGCGTTCATTTCAGCGCCGAGGAAATGCCGCGCCTTGCCAAAGGCGGCGTCAGCATTTCGCATTGCGCATGCAGCAACCAGACGCTCGGCTCCGGCGCCTGTCCGGTGTGCGATCTCGAAGCGGCCGGCGTGTCGATCGGCCTTGGCGTCGATGGCTCGGCCTCGAACGATGAATCCAATCTGATGCAGGAAGTGCGCGCGGCGTTTCTGTTGCAGCGTGGACGATATGGCGTGCTCAAGGTCAGCCACAAGGATGCACTGCGCTGGGCGACCAAGGGGTCGGCGGCCTGCGTCGGCCGTCCGGAGCTTGGCGAGATCGCGGTCGGCAAGCGCGCCGATCTGGCGCTGTTCAAGCTCGACGAATTGCGCTTTTCCGGCCACGGCGATCCGCTCGCGGCGTTGGTGCTGTGCGGCGCGCATCGCGCCGACCGGGTGATGGTGAATGGCCATTGGACGGTTCAAGACGGCGCCATACCCGGTCTCGGTCTTGCCGATTTGATGCGGCGGCATCAGGCCGCGGCAAGAATGGTGCAGGGGTAGATGTCCGATCCGTGACGGGTGGGCGCATGCTCTCCCTCCCCCGCTTGCGGGGGAGGGTTGGGGAGGGGGAAGAGCCGCAAGGCCCTTCGGCCTGCATCCTGCCCCCTCTTTGTCTCTCCCCCGCAAGCGGGGGAGAGGACGCTGGAGCCGCAACCGTTACTTCCCCGGGATCTTGTCGTCGACGCCCTTGACATAGAAGTTCATGCCGAGGATCTGGCCGGGGTCGAGGTTTGCGCCGCCTTTGCATTCCACCGCCTTGCCGTCCTGTCCGAGCACCGGACATTTGAACGGATGCAGCGTGCCGGCGACGATCGCGGCTTCGGTCTTCTGCGCCAGCGCCTTCACGTCGTCGGGCATGTTGGTGTAGGGCGCCATCAACACCATCTTCTCTTTCAGACCGTCCCAGGTGTCGCCGGCCTTCCACGAGCCGTCGAGCGCGGCCTTGGCGGCGCGGATATAATACGGACCCCAGTTGTTGACGATTGAAGTGAGTTGGGTCTTCGGACCGAACTTGATCATGTCCGAATCCTGGCCGAAGGCGAAGATGCCGCGCTGCGCCGCGACCTGCATGGCCGCCGGTGAGTCGGTGTGCTGCATGATGACGTCGGCGCCCTGGTCGGCGAGCGCCTTGGCGGCGTCGGCTTCCTTGCCGGGATCGAACCAGGTGTTGACCCAGATAACCTTGAGCTTGATGTCCGGATTGACCGTCTGCGCGCCGAGAATGGTCGCGTTGATGCCGGAGATGACTTCCGGAATCGGGAACGAGGCGATGTAGCCAAGCACGCCCTTCTTCGACATCTTGCCGGCGATCACGCCCTGGATGTAGCGGCCTTCATAGAACTTGCCGGAATAGGTGCCCATGTTCGGCGCGCGCTTGAAGCCCGTCGCGTGCTCGAACTTTATCTTCGGATACTTCTTGGCGACCTTGAGCGTCGGGTCCATATAGCCGAACGACGTCGTGAAGATCAGCTGGTGGCCTGTGCGCGCGAGCTGCTCGATCGAGCGTTCGGAGTCCGGACCTTCGCTGACATTCTCGAGATAGGTCGTCTCGATCTTGTCGCCCAGTTCCTTGACCAGCGCCTGGCGGCCGACCTCGTGCATGTAGGTCCAGCCGAGATCGCCGACCGGACCGAGATAGATAAAGCCGATCTTGAGCTTCTCGGCAGCATTGGCGCTAAAGCCTGTGGCCACGATTGCCAAAGCGGCGGCCGCGGCGGTCATCATCAGTTTTTTCATGTTCAACTCCGGTTTATCAGACAGGTGGATTCTCAAACGTAGAACTAGCGATCAGGGACGAAAACAATGCCGAGCGATGCGGGCGCGACGGAGCCGGCGCTGCCGCGCGCGCGCGAAATCAAAACCAGAACAATAACGGTCGCCAGATAAGGCAGCGCCGTCATCAGTTGCGACGGAATGCCGAGGCCGAAGGCCTGCGCATGCAGTTGCAGGATGGTCACCGCGCCGAACAGGTAAGCGCCGGCGGCAAGCCTTCCCGGCAGCCAGGACGAGAACACGACCAAAGCGAGCGCGATCCAGCCGCGGCCGGCGGTCATGCCCGGAATGAAGAACGGCGTATAGGCGAGCGGCAGAAAGGCGCCGCCCAGTCCGGCGCAGCCGCCGCCGAACAGCACTGCCAGCAGGCGGATTTTCAGCACCGGATAGCCGAGCGCGTGTGCCGAGGTATGGCTGTCGCCGACCGCGCGCAAAATGAGGCCAGCGCGCGTGCGATAGAGAAACCACCAGATCGCCACGACGAGGGCGACCGAGAAATAGACGAAGCCGTCCTGACCAAACAGGATTTTGCCGACGAACGGAATGCCGGTCAGCACCGGCAGATAAAGATGCGGCGCCGGCGTGATCTTTTCGCCGACGAAGCCGGCGCCGATCAGGCCGGACAGGCCGACGCCGAGAATGGTCAGCGCCAGCCCCGCCGCCACCTGGTTGACCGCGAGGCCGAGCGTCAGCGCCGCGAACACCAGCGACAGCGCGCAACCGGCGGCAATGCCGAACAATGCGCCGATGAAAGTCGAGCCGGTGAGCCAGGCGCCGGCAAAGCCGCAAGCGGCGCCCATGATCATCATGCCTTCGGTGCCGAGATTCAAAACACCGGAGCGTTCGACCACGAGTTCGCCGGCGGCCGCCAGCAACAAAGGCGTCGAGGCGGCGATCACCGAAATGATGATGGCTTCAAGCAATCCCATGACTGGCCTTCTTCGGTGAAGCGATCAAGCGGATGCGATAGAGAATGAGCGAGTCGCAGGCCAGCACATAGAACAGCAGGATGCCCTGAAAAACCTTGGTGAGATCGAGCGGGATCTTCATCGAGATTTGCGCGCCTTCGCCGCCGATGAAGGTGAGCGCGAGAAACAATCCGGCGATCAGGATGCCAACCGGGTTCAGCCGGCCAAGGAAAGCGACGATGATGGCGGTAAATCCATAGCCCGGCGAAATGCCCGGTTGCAGCACGCCGACGGGGCCGGCGACTTCGATGATGCCGGCAAGACCTGCCAGCGCGCCCGACACCGCGAAGGTGAACAGCACGAGGCGCTTGGAATTGAAGCCGGCAAAGCGCGCCGCGCGCGGCGCCGCGCCGACCACGCGAATTTCAAAACCCTTGATGGTGCGGCCGAGCATCACCGTCGCCAGCGCCACGACGATCAAGGCCGCCAGCGCCCCCCAGTGGATGCGGCCGGTCTCGAACAAGGCAGGCACCGTGGCGACGGGATCGAACGAGGCGGTTGTCGGGAAGTTCATGCCCTTGGGGTCGCGCCAGGGGCCGCGCACCAGATAATCCATGATCAAGTCGGCGACATAGACCAGCATCAGCGAGGTGAGAATTTCGTTGGCGCCGTAGCGCACCTTGCACAAAGCCGGGATCATCGCCCACAGCGCGCCGCCGGCCGCGCCCATCAGCAGCATCGCCGGCAGCACCCAGGGCCCGGCGTCGGTGCCGTTGGTGACGACGGCAAGGTAACTGCCGCACACCGCGCCCATGATGAACTGGCCTTCGGCGCCGATATTCCAGACATTGGCCAGATAACAAAGCGACAGTCCGATGGCGATCATCACCAGTGGCGTCGCCTTGACGGCGATTTCCATCAGCGTGAAGGAATCGGTCAGCGGCTCGATGAAATAGACATAGAGCGCCGTCGCAGGATTTTTGCCAAGGATGGCGAACAGGACCGACATCGTCACCAGCGTCAGCGCGATTGCCAGCAGTGGCGACAGGATGGCGATTTTGGTCGAGCGCTCGGCGCGTTTCTCAAGCACCAATTGCATGGACCGCCTCCTTACTTACGCCGGCTTCCGCCTGCGCGGGCGAAGCGCCGCCCATCAGCAGGCCGAGCTTCTCGCGCGTCG
>CANKBJ010000057.1 GCA_947479905.1 Bradyrhizobiaceae bacterium | reverse complement strand
TTCGAGCCGCCGGCTTCGCCGAGCAGATAGGAATGCGCCAGGATGCCGTCGCGGCCATACATGTTGCCGTTGCCGATCGGCTTCATGCGCAGCGCGCGCACGCCGTGAAACGGCTTCTCGCGGAACGACACGGCATAGACATTGGGCGGCGTGACGCCGACATCCTTGCGCTCGATCGACTGCGGATCGTCCATGAACTGACCGAGACCGGAATGCGCCTCCAGCCTTTCGCCGCCCGGCATATAGACCGAGCGCCGGGCGATATCGTAAAGCACCGTCTTCGGATTGGCGGCGACCACCGCCTTGGCGGCGCGGTCCGGATCGCCGAACAATCTGTCGAAAATGCCCGGCTCGGATTTCGGCTGCTGCGGCGGCAGCGCGGCGATCTGCGGCGCGACCGGCGTGGTGCGCACGACACCGGCGCGTGGCGCAATATCTTGCCGCGCCACGTCCTGACGCCCGACGTCCTGGCGGGCGAAGGCGAGACGCGCGGCGTCTTCACGAACAGTGTCTTGGCGCAAAGTGTCCTGGCGCAAAGTGTCCGGGCGAACGATGTCCTGACGCGCGAATTCCTGACGGGCCATGTCCTGGCGCGCAATGTCTTCACGCGCGACGCCATCGGGCCGCGCCGGCGGCATGGGCGTGGCGATGTCGAGACTGGGCAGGCGCACATGGGCGGCCGTCGGGAAACGCGTCGCCAGCAAGGTCGACAGGCCGCCTTCCGGCATCCAGGCCGTATCCGCGCCGCGCAGCCCGACGCCGACAGTACCGACCAGTTGCGTCCACTCCTCGTGCCAGGTCGGCGCGATGTCGAGTTCGCGCAAAGGCGCGGCGATCGACGATCTTAATTCCGGCGCCAAAGCGGAGCGGCCCTGCGGCAGCGGCAGATAGATCGCCGCGGCGGCGACCGCGCTGACGCCGGCGGCGCCGAGGCAGATCCACATGATGGCCAGGGTGGCCCGGGCGACAGCGTCCGACCGCGCCGGGGCGACAGCCGCCGGGCGGCGTCCCGCCCCTCGCATTCTCGCGTCGGACCTCTGCGCCATGCGCCATCCTACCCCAAAAGGCCGCCGGCTGGAAATTCGGAACCCGGCCGCCCGGCTTTATGGGTAATATGGTGCTGGAAACGGTGCCAAAAGTGTGGCCCAAACACCGTTCTATGCACCGTTAATCTTTCCCCGCCGCCACAGGGCCGCTGCGATGACGACAAAAGACCACGCGCAGGCCGCAGCACAGGCGGGCGCCATGCCGCCCGGTATCGCCGAAAAGCTGGTCGCCATCGGCCGCGTCATCGAGGCGCCGAAGACCAATGCGATCTACGCAGCCCTGCATGCGCTGCCGCCTTACCCGGGCGTGACGATCGCGCGCGATTTCCGTTACGGGCCGGATGCGCGCAACCTGCTCGACGTGTTCACGCCGGACAAAAGCGAGGCGCGAAGGCCGGTGCTGCTGTTCGTGCATGGCGGCGGCTTCGTGCGCGGCGATAAGCATGTCGCCGGCAGTCCGTTTTTCGACAATGTCGCGGTCTGGGCGGTGCGCCACGGCATGATCGGCGTCACCATGTCCTATCGGCTGGCGCCGCAAGCCAAATGGCCGAGCGGACCGCAGGACGTCGCGGCGGCGGTGGCCTGGGTACGCGCCAACATCGGCGCGCAGGGCGGCGATGCAGCGCGCATTTATGTGATGGGCTCGTCGGCCGGCGCCAACCATGTCGCCTCCTACGTCGCCTTCCCGGAATTTCAGGCAGCCGACGGCCCAGGGATCGCCGGCGCGATATTCCTGTCCGGCTCGCCCTTCGACCCGACCGTGTTCGACATGACGCCCTACACCGATTATTTCGGCACCGACGCAGCGAAATATCCGGCGCTGTCGCCGACGCCGGGATTGCTCAGGACGAAGGTGCCGCTGATGCTGGCCTGGGCCGGGCTCGATCCGCCCGGTATCGAACGCCAGTCGATCGATCTCGACGCCGCCTTGCGCGAGGCCGGCCGCGCCCCGGCCAAGGCCGTGCTGAAAACGCACAGCCATATCTCGCTCAACAACGCCATCGGCACCGCCGACACGGAACTGACCGATCAACTGCTGGCCTTTATCGAAGGCACGCAGTAACAGGGAGACCGCTTCACCCGAGGAGACTTCCGGAATGCGAACTCAGACTCGCTCAGGCACCCGCTTCGCCTTCGCGCTTTTCGCCGTACTGGCAGGCGTTCTCGCCGCCGGTTGCCTCACCCCCGCCACCGCGCAAACAACGGCTAGGAAAACCATGACCACCTCATCCGGACTGCAAATCACCGATACCGTCGAAGGCACCGGCGCGACGCCGAAGACCGGCCAGATCTGCGTCATGCATTACACCGGGTGGCTTTATACCAACGGCATCAAGGGCAAGAAATTCGACTCCTCGGTCGACCGCAACGAGCCGTTTGAATTTCCGATCGGCCGCGGCCGCGTCATCAAGGGCTGGGACGAAGGCGTCTCGACCATGAAGGTCGGCGGCAAACGCACGCTGATCATTCCGCCCGCGCTCGGCTATGGCGCGTCCGGCGCCGGCGGCGTTATCCCGCCGAACGCGGTCTTGATGTTCGACGTCGAACTGCTCGGCGTGAAATAGCGCGATACACGGCCGCCGCCGGAGGGTGGCGGCCGTGGCTTCGCTGCCCGACGCTTGCGGCTGAAGGTTGTATATTTTTTTTCGGCACTTTATGGTTGCTCTCCCATCTGGAGGCTTCCGCCATGCGTATGCCCGCGTTTTTCCTGAGCGCCGCGCTGCTCGCCGCCGCCAGCGCTGCCCAAGCCCAGCCCGGCTGCGACGGCTACCCGGTCCCCTGCGTCAGGGATGTCGCCATCGCCTATCCGGCGACGGGCCATATGTCAGGCGACATGCGCGGCTCGACGCATGAACTGACCTTCAACCGCAAGGACGGAAAATCCTTGTGGATCACCGCGCCGATGTATGACGCGATCGTCGAAGTGACGATGGACGGCGCGATGAAATTTCATCCAATGCCGGCGGGTAGCATGCCGCACGGCATTTCCTTCGACAGCGCGGGCCGGCTTTACGCCAGCCTGGAAGGCGCCGGCGCGGTCGCCGAGATCGACGCGGCGACCGGCGCCATCAAGCGGCGGATCGCCGTCAATGCCGATCCGCACGGGCTCGGCATCGGCGCCGACGGCAAGACGGTGTGGTTCACCGGCAAGAGCAAGAACACGGTCGGCCGGATTCTCGGCGACGGCCAGGCGCTGAATTTCCCGCTGCCGACGCCGGACGCGCTGCCGATCTACATCGCCGCCGGACGCGACGGCGCCATGTGGTTCACCGAACTGACCGGCAACAGAATCGGCCGCGTCACCGCCGGCGGCAAGATTACCGAATTTCGGATACCGACCGATGACAGCCGGCCGATCGCGATCGTCCAGGATCCGTCGGCCTATGCGATGTGGTTCTCGCAGGAAGCCGGCAACAAGGTCGGCCGCATCGACGCGCAAGGCAACATCATCGAATTCGACGTGCCAAAGTCGCAGGCCAATTCGATTCTGGCGGGGCTGGCTTTCGACGCGGAAGGAAATCTGTGGGTGCAGCAATATGTCAATCAGAACAAGCCCGAGCCGGAAGGCCCGGATTTCATTATCAAGATCGGCAAGTCGATCTTGAAGGCCAGGCCCGGCGACAAACTCGATTTCACATTCTACGAAGTGCCGACGCGCAAGACGGTGATGCACCGCATCGTGCAGGGCCCCGACATGAATATGTGGTTCACCGAATTGAAGGCCGACCGCTTCGGCCGCGTCATCCTTAAAGTGCCCCGGCACGAAAAAAACGCCAGTTCATCGCGGTATTGAAGTAAACGATGCGGCCTTCGGCATCGGTCGAGTAAATCGCGAAGGGCAATTCGTCGAGGATGGCCCGCACCGCGCTCAAGGTGATGTCGCAGCCCAAGGCGGACACGGCCAGCGGAACGATGGCCACGTCATCGCTGTCGTCCAGCTCGACCAGTTCGGCGGCGGTCAGCAGCTCATCCGGCGTTTGACTGTCCCAAGACGACATCGCGGTGGCTCCATCTTTATCGCAACATGGCCGGCCCTTACGCCCCATCAAACAGCACAGGCTTTAACAACCGGACAATTTGCGTTCCTCGCAAAGGTGCAAATCGCGCGTGTTTGCGCGGCTAAAATGCACGTCCGGCAGCCAAAACAGATGACGCGTTGCAAATCCTGCTGCCGGTCCGGTGGCGCTATACTGCGGCGGCAAAAAGCGCCGGACGCAGGCTCCCCTAAACACCAACGTTGCGTAATGCGGCATCAACCATTATCCCTCGTGGCGACACCGATTGGCTGGAACTTTTGAAAACACATGGCTTGAAAAGACATGCCGCGCCGCCCGTTAAACGATGAGCCGATCTCGGCGCTGGCGACCTGGTCGTCGCGCCTGGCGCTGTTCGCGCTGGCCGTGGCCGTCCTGTCGGTGGTGATCCTACGCTCCAGCCTGCTGGAAATCGAGCCGGCTTTGGCCACGGTCGCCGCCGCGCTGGTGCTCGCCGGACTGGCGATCGTGCTGGCCTTTCTGTCCTTCATCGCGATCTGGCGGCACGGCCGCACCGGCCTTGGCCGCGCCCTGCTCGGCCTCATGCTCGGCATCCTGCTGCTCGCCTACCCGGCCTATCTGGCGCAGCGCGCCTACCGTTATCCGGCGATCGCCGACGTCACCACCGATCCGGCCAATCCGCCGCGCTTCATTGCGCTGGCCGCGCAGCGCCCGAGAAATCGTATCGCCTATCCGGCCGCCAGCGCGCCGCTGCAACGCGCCGCCTATCCCGACATCGTGCCCCTGCAACTGTCATTGCCGCTGCGCAGTTCCTATGAGGTCGTCCTCGGCGTGCTGACCAAGCGCAAATGGGCCTTCACCGAAAGTATGCCGCCGGCCGCCAGCCGGCGCGAGGCGGTGATCGAGACCACGGCGCGCACGCCGCTGATGGGCTTCCGCGACGACGTCGTCATTCGCATCACCGCGGTCGGCAACAGCGGATCGCGCGTCGATCTGCGCTCGGCCTCGCGTTTCGGCTCGCACGATCTGGGCGCCAACGCGGCGCGGCTGCGCGCCCTGCTCGAAGAAATCGACGATGCGTCCGGCAATGCGCCGGAGCCGAAGGCGGAGCCAGCGCCGGACAAGAAACCGGCGCCGAAAAAGCCGGGGCAAAAGCCGAAGGCTTGATTTATCCGGCCAGCCGGTACTCGCCGTCGATCGACGGCGCGCCGTCGGTGACGACGATGCCGCGCGTCACCAGATCTTCCATATGCGCCAGCACCGACATGCCGGCGGCTCCCGTCAGCCGCGGATCGATACCGATATAGATCGCGCGCACGATAGTCGGGATGTCGGTCGCGCCTTTGCCGAGCCGGTGCAGGATCGAGGCCTCGCGCGCCTGGCGGTGCAGAATGTAATAATTGACGAAGCGGTTGGCGTCGCCAATGGCCGGACCGTGGCCGGGGAAGTAAACCTGCTCCGAGCGTTTGGCGAGCTTGCGCAGCGAAGCCATGTAGTCGCTCATCGCACCGTCCGGCGGCGCGACGATTGTTGTCGCCCAGGCCATGACATGATCGCCGACGAACAGCGCGTTGGCTTGCCTGTAAGCGTAAGCCATGTGATTGGCGGTGTGGCCGGGCGTGGTCACGGCCTCGATGGTCCAGCCGTCGCCTTGCACGATGTCGCCGTCCTTGAGATAGACATCGGGCACGAAATCGCGGTCGCCGCTGGAATCGAGCGGGTTCATTTCGCCGATATGCAGAGGCCGCGCGGCGCGGTGAATGCCCTCGGCATAAACCGTGGCGCCGGTGGCGTGCTTGATCGCCGGCACAGCGGGCGAATGATCGCGATGGGTGTGAGTGACGAAAATATGCGTCACCGTCTCGCCGCGCACGGCATCCAGCAGCGCGCCGATATGCGCCGGGTCGTCGGGGCCGGGATCGACGATGGCGACGTTGCCGTCGCCGACGATGTAGCTGATCGTGCCCTTGAACGTGAACGGCCCGCCATTGTTCGCCATGATCCGGCGCACGCCGGGCATGACCCGGTCGACGGTGTCGGGGGCGAGGTCGAGGTTCTTGTCGAAGGGAATGTCGTCGTCAGCCATGGATTCTCTTTGCGGCAATTGCAGCCGCCTTCTCCCGCAGAACGGCCGCACGCGCAACCATTGACACGGCTATAAATAGGTACTACCTATTTAAATAGTTTTTTTGAGGTCCTTATGTCAAAGTACGAGTCCCTTGGACAATTCCTGAAAAGCCGGCGCGAAGAGCGCGTGCCGATGACCTTTGCCGAAATCGAGCGTGTCATTGGCGCGCCCTTGCCGCCGTCCGCTCATAAACACCGGCCGTGGTGGAGCAACAACGGCGACAACAGCGCGCTGACCCGCGCCTGGCTCGACGCCGGCTACAAGAGCGAACAGGTCGATATGGCGGGACAAAAGTTGGTGTTTCGTCGCATTGAAGGCCCGCGCGCGCTGTCGGCGACTGGCCAACACCCGCTGCGCGGCGCACTGAAAGGCCTGTTGCGTGTTATGGAAGGCACCGACGTCACAAAACCAGCTGATCCTGACTGGGGCAATCGGTGATGCAACCTTTGTTGCTCGATACCTGCGCCGTTATTTGGCTCAGTGAAGACGAAAAACTTAAGGAAGAAGCGGACAGCGCGTTAGATGCCGCTAGCGTTCAAGGGGTGCCAACCTTCATCTCTCCCATCACCGCATGGGAGATTGGCCTTCTTTCTTCACGCGACAGGATGCGCCTGCTGATCACGCCGCAGAACTGGTTCGCGCGCGCACTTGCCTTTCCTGGCATGGCGCTGGCCGAACTCTCACCCGAGGTGCTCATTGCGTCGTCGTTTCTCCCCGGCAAGCCGCCGCGCGACCCGGCCGACCGCATCATCGCCGCGACAGCGCGGCAACTCGGCGCTACGCTGATTACGCGCGATAGCGTGCTGTTGAACTACGGCAAGCAGGGGCACGTTAATGTGTTGGCGTGCTGAACTCTCGCCGTCATTCCGGACGCCGCGATCGCGGCTATCCGGAATCCAGAAACAGGGATAACAATTGCTGGATTCCGGGTTCGCGCTTTCAGCGCGCCCCGGAATGACCGGCGCTAATGAATCTCCGGCTCCGGCACCTGCCCAGCCTTGGCGAGAAAGTCGAAATCGCAGCCGTCGTCGGCCTGGCCGATGTGGTCGGAGAACAGCGCGCCGTAGCCGCGCGGATATTTCGGCGACGGCTTGATCCAGGCCGCCTTGCGCCGCGCCATTTCCTCGTCACTGACATGCAGGTGAATCGTGCGCGCAGGTATGTCGACCTCGATCTCGTCGCCGGTCTGCACAAAGGCGAGCGGGCCGCCGACGAAACTTTCCGGCGCGACGTGCAGAATGCAGGCGCCGTATGACGTGCCGCTCATGCGCGCGTCGGAGATGCGCAGCATGTCGCGCACGCCTTGCTTCACCAGCTTGCGCGGGATCGGCAGCATGCCCCATTCCGGCATGCCGGGGCCGCCCTGCGGGCCGCCGTTCTTCAGCACCAGAATATGGTCGGCGGTGACATCGAGATCGTCGCGCTCGACCTCGCGCGCCATCTCGTCGTAGTTCTCGAAGGCGATGACCTTGCCGCGATGCTTGTGCAGCCGCTTTTCCGCCGCCGACGGCTTCATGACGCAGCCGCGCGGCGCGAGGTTGCCGGTGAGCACCGCGGTGGCGCCGTCGCTGTTGACCGGATCGTTGAGCGACTTGATGACGTCGCTGTTATAAACCGCCGCATCGGCAATATTGTCGGCGACCGTCCTGCCGGTGACGGTGATCTGCGTCGTATCGAGCACGCTGCGCAGTTGCACCATCAGCGCCTTGAGGCCGCCGGCATAAAAGAAATCTTCCATCAGGAAAGCGCCAGACGGCCGCACATTGGCGATGACCGGAACCTCGCGCGAGATTTCGTCGAAGCGGTTCATGTCGAGCGGAATGCCGGCGCGGCGCGCGATGGCGACCAGATGGATGATGCAGTTGGTCGAGCCGGCCATCGCCATGTGAACCTTGATGGCGTTGTCGACGGACTGTTTGGTGATGATCTTGTCCGGCGTCAGGTCTTCCCAGACCATGTCGACGATGCGGCGTCCCGAGGCGATCGCCATGCGGGCATGACCGGCGTCGGGCGCGGGAATCGACGACGCGCCGGGCAATGTGAAGCCGAGCGCCTCGGCGACCGCCATCATGGTCGCGGCGGTGCCCATCGTCATGCAGGTGCCGAACGAACGCGCGATGCCGCCTTCGATCTCCTGCCACTGTTCCTCGGTGATCTTGCCGGCGCGCTTCTCGTCCCAGTATTTCCAGGTGTCGGAGCCGGAGCCGAGTACCTGGCCGTGCCAGTTGCCGCGCAGCATCGGACCGGCCGGCATGAAGATCGCCGGCACGCCCATCGAGATCGCGCCCATCAGCAGGCCCGGCGTGGTCTTGTCGCAGCCCCCCAACAGCACGGCGCCGTCGATCGGGTGGCTGCGCAAAAGCTCCTCGACTTCCATCGCCAGCATGTTGCGGTAGAGCATCGTCGTCGGCTTGACGAAAGTTTCCGACAGCGACATCGCCGGCAGTTCGAGTGGAAAGCCGCCGGCCTGCAACACGCCGCGCTTCACTTCCTCGGCGCGCGTGCGCAGATGAACGTGGCACGGATTGATGTCGCTCCAGGTGTTGATGATGCCGATGACCGGCTTTGAACCCCAGTCGCCGGCGTCGTAGCCGATCTGGCGCAGCCGCGAGCGGTGGCCGAAGGAACGCAAATCGTTGACGCCGAGCCAGCGGTGGCTGCGGAGTTCCTCGGGCTTCTTGCGTGTGGGCTTTTTAGGGTCGGTCATTGCGGCGCAACCTCGGCCTTGGCAGTGCGGCCGCCTGAAGCGGCGGCCCTTGTTTTTCCGGGCCGAACCATACTTGCGGGAAGGGCCGGCGCACAAGTGTATCTTACGACTCTTGACAACAATGGACTGAAACGACCAACTGGCGAGCCGGTCAACTCGTCGGGGCAAGCGATGCGCGACAGCACCAAAACCAAGCTCGAGACGATCTCCACCGCGACCTTGACCACGGTGCTGTTCAAGCGCGGCCTGCGCAACACGTTCATCGCCGGCGTCCGTCGCATCAACAAGAGCGCCGACAAGAACATGGTCGGTCCGGCCTATACGTTGCGCTATATCCCGGCGCGCGAGGACCTCGACCATCTCGGCGTGTTCGAGGACCGCGGCCATCCGCAGCGCAAGGGCGTCGAGGAATGCCCGCCCGGCCATGTCTTCGTCATTGACAGCCGGCGCAATGCGGCGGCGGCGTCCGCCGGCAACATCCTGATCACGCGGCTGTGGAAGCGCGGCGCCGCCGGCATCGTCACCGATGGCGGCTTTCGCGACACGCCGGAAATCGAGATCATGCCGTTCCCCGCCTATCACGCGCAGCCATCGGCGCCGACCAATTTGATCAAGCATCACGCCGTCGATCTCAACGTGCCGATCGCCTGCGGCGAAGTGCCAGTGTTTCCCGGCGACATCATGGTCGGCGACGGCGAAGGCGTCACGGTGATCCCGGCGAACATCGCCGACGCGGTCGCCGACGAGGCGTTCGAGCAGACCGTGTTCGAGGACTTCGTGCAGGAGAAGGTCAACGAGGGCCGCGGCATTTTCGGCCTCTATCCGCCGGGTGCGGAAGCGCGCGAGGAATTCGCCAAATGGCGCGCCGCGCACAAACGCTGACGGACCGAGTAATGCAGCGCGCACGATCCGCAACGCCATGACTATCGACGCCGCTCCAAAATCCAAACCGATGGCGCGCGCGCACTGGGCGTTGCGCGCCCTCGCCAATCCTTATCTGCTGCTGGCGCTCGCCTCGCTGTTCTGGTCCGGCAATCACATTGTCGGCCGCGCCATGGGCGGCCATGTGCCGCCGTTAAGCGTCTCGACGATCCGCTGGCTGTTCCCGGTCGCCGTGCTATGGGCCTTCGCGCACAAACAGATCCGCGCCGACTGGCCGATCATTCGCGCGCACTGGAAGATCATGCTGTGGCTCGGCGCGACCGGCGGCGCGCTGTTCACGGCGCTGCAATATGTCGGCCTGCAATACACCGCCGCGCTCAACGTCTCGGTATTGAACTCGCTGGTGCCGGTGCTGATCGTCGCGACCGGCGCCCTGCTGTTTCGTGACCGCGTCAGCCCGCGGCAGATCGGCGGCATCGCGTTGTCGTCGCTCGGCGTTCTGGTGATCATCACACAGGGGCAGGTCGAGACGTTGCGTAACCTCGGCTTCAACTGGGGTGACCTGATCATCCTGTTCAATATGTTGGTATTCTCTATCTATGCCGCCTGCCTGCGGATGTTGCCTCGGTTGGGTCCGCTGAGTTTTCTGTTCGTGCTGGGAGTCATTTCGTCGGCCGGCACACTGCCCTTCGCCATCTGGGAAGCCGCGTCCGGCAATACCCTGACGCTGGACTGGCTGACAGTGGCGTCGGTCGCCTATGTGTCGATCTTCCCGAGCCTGGTCGCCTTCGCCGCCTGGAATCGCGGCGTCGAACTGATCGGCGCCAACCGCTCCGGCCCATTCCTGCATCTGGTGCCGATATGCACCGCGCTGGTCGGCGGCGTCGTGCTCGGCGAGCACCTTTACGCCTTCCACGTCGCCGGCTTTGTGCTGATCATTGCTGGCGTCTGGCTGGCGTCGCAGCGGGCGGCGGGGTGAAGCGGCCGGGATGAGACGCGCTTTGTGTCCGAAAGGCCTGCCATTCCGGACGTCGCAATCGAGGGCTGGCCGGTGCGACCGTTTAAGGCCTAAACTCGTTTCAAGCGGCTCCCCTGAGGCTGCCACGACAGCAGGACCATTTGTGCCAATCGAAACTGACTGGACCTACCCATTTTGCATCACGGAAATTGACCAGGCCGCGTTTCGGCGCCTGAGCGGCGACGACAATCCGCTTCATTCCGATCCGGAATTCGCGCGCCGGCATGGCTTTGACGGCCCGGTCGTGTTCGGTGGCGCCATCGTCGCAAAGATCTCCGGCTTCCTCGGCTCGACATTTCCGGGAGCCGGATGTGTCTGGTCCAAGCTTTCTATCGCATTTCGCGCGCCGCTCTATATCGGCCAGCATGGCATGCTGGAGATCGCGCGCATCCACTCCAACGACGACGTCGGAATGTGGGAGTTGTCGATCAAGGTTGTTTCTGAAAAATCGCTGATCGCGTCGGGGACCGTTCAGGTCACCCGTCGAAAGGGGAGAAAATGAACGTGAGCGCCCGCGGCTCCGTCATTGTCACCGGTTCGGCGGGAGGCCTTGGCCAGTGCATTTGCCTTCAACTGGCCGGGCACGGCTGGGATATCCTCCCGGGCTGGCATCGCGCCGAAGAGTCGATTGCACCGCTCACGGCAAGGCTTGCTTCGCTCGACATTCAAGTCCGCCCGCTGAAACTCGACATGAACGATACGGCGGGCCTTGGCGCGGCCGTCGACATCACGCCGCCGTCCGCCCTCAACACTTTGATCATCAACGCGGCGATGCGGCCGCGCATCGCACCGATCGGCCGAACCGACCTTTCCGAGATGCAGTCGCAATTGCAGGTCAGCGCGCTGGGGCCATTTGAATTGATACGCGCCGTCTGGCGCCGCCATTTTCAGGCGCAACACATGGGTCACCTGATCGCCATATCGACCGTCGGCGTTGAGCCGCCAATGGCGCCGCGCATGTCCGGCTACATTGTCGGAAAGGCGGCGCTCGAAGCGGTTGTGCAATGCGCCATGGCTGAGTACGGCTCCGCCGGATTGGCGGCGACAATTATCCGGCCAAACTACATTGATACGCCATTATTGCAGTCCTTTGAACCTCGCTATATTGAGATGATGAGGGAAAAGGGACTTGTATCGTCGCCTGAGCAAGTCGCGGCGGCGGTCGCTGACGCCGCCATTCATCCGCCACCGCGCGGCGACTGTGTTATCCGGAAAGCATAGCCGATAATGGACCTCTGGCTTCCCCCTCCGCCCGCCGAATTCCGGGAGCGCCTTCAGACATTCGCGGCCGCCAATCCGGCGGCCCGCCTCGATGGCCTGGCGGCTCTGGCCAGTCACAATCTAAGCCCGGCGCAAACGCGGCTGCTTGCCAAAGCGGCGGTTGAGGCGATGGAGCAAGTGCCGGCGGATGGGCTGGCGTCGTCCGGCTATGTGAAGGTGCCAATTCGGATCATGGCCGAGTGGACCGCCGACCATCTGCTGGCGCCGCTTGTCGTGGCCGGCCTGCGCCGCCGGCTTCTTCTTGATATCGCCACCGGCGACTACGGCTCGCTGCATCAATCCTTGCTGGCGCCGCCGGAAGGCCAGTTGCCGCGCTTTATCCTGTTCCTGCTCGATGTCGATCGCCGGCTTGAGAGCGTCAATACGATTGGCGACGCCGGCGCGTCGGCGCAATGGGTCGAGAACGAAATGGCGGAAATCGACAAGCTTGCGCTCCGCGCCACCGAGCATTGGCAGGCCACGCCGGTATTTCATAACTACATTTCCCTCGGCGGCAACATGTTCGGCAATCATGACACGGCGATTGGAACGGGCCCTGCCGCGCGGGCGCGATCGATGAATGCCGCTCTGTCCGGCGCCGCCGCCGGCGGCGGGCTGCTGACATGGGATCTAGCCGGGCTCGCCGCCGATATCGGCCGCCGCGGCTTGATCGATGCGCGGCTATGGCATCACGCCAAGATGCTGATTTCGCCCGACGCGGCGGCGCTCGCCGCCGATCAGCTCGCGGCTCTGCTCGGCGCGGCGCTGGGCCGCAGCCGCAAGGTTCTCGTGCTCGACCTGGATAATACGATCTGGGGCGGCGTCATCGGCGATGACGGCATCGAGGGCATCCGGCTCGGCCAGGGAAGCGCCGAAGGCGAGGCCTTCAGCGCGTTCCAGCGCTATGTGAAGTCGTTGCGAAGCCGCGGTGTCGTTATCGCCGTCGCGTCGAAGAACACGCACGAGATTTGCACGGCGGCGATCCGTCAGCATCCGGAAATGATCCTGAAAATGGATGACTTTGCCTGTTTCCGGGCGAACTGGGACAACAAGGCCGACAATTTGATCGATATCGCCAAGCATCTCAACCTTGGCCTCGACTCATTCGTCTTCTTCGACGATTCCCCGGCCGAGCGGCAGCTCATTCGACAGGAACTGCCGATGGTCGCGGTGCCGGAAGCGCCCGCCGATCCGAGCTTCTATATCGATTGTCTGGCCGGTTCGCATTTCTTCGACGCGGTGTCGCTGTCGGCCGAGGACCTCCAGCGCAACGAGCAGTATCTCGGCAACGAAAAGCGGCGCGCCTTGTCGAACGAGACGCGCGATCTGTCCGGCTTCCTGCGCTCGCTCGATATGACCATCACCATCCGCGGCTTCAACGGTCTGGACCTGGTCCGCATTACCCAACTGATCAACAAGACAAATCAGTTCAACCTGACGACGCGACGTTATACCGAGGCGGATGTCCGCGCGTTCGGCGACGATCCCGCGACCGTCGTTCTGTCGGCCCGCGTCAGGGACAAATTCGGCGACAATGGCCTGATCAGCGTTGTCATTGCCAAACCGGTCGCCGGCGAGGGCCTGTCGATCGATACCTGGCTGATGAGCTGCAGGGTGCTGGCGCGCGACGTCGAAAAGGCGTTGATGAAGGCGCTGGTGGACGCGGCCAGACGCCGCGGCGCCGGGTTCCTGCTCGGCTACTACGCGCCGACGGCCAAGAACAAGATGGTCGAATCCTTCTATAAGGATCAGGGGTTCGCGCCATACCGCGAGGCGGAAGCGCCGCCGGCCGGCGCGACCTGGTGGCGGCTCGATCTGACGGACTATGCCGAGCCGACTATTGCCGCGAACATGGAGATCGTCGAATGACGCGGGATGAAGTTCTCAATCGGGTGACCGGCCTGATCCGGGAAATTCTCGACGATGAAACGGTCGTGCTCAACGAGACGACGTCGGCGCCGGACGTGCCTGGCTGGGATTCGTTCAATAACATAAACCTGATGATCGCCGTCGAAAAAGCATTCGCCGTGAGTTTCCGGGCCCATGAAATAGAGGCGTTGCGCAATGTCGGCGAGCTGCTCGACATGATCGAGCGCAAACTGCCAAACGCATAATCGGGTGGTGGATGCTGTTTCCGACCTATCTATTTGCCTTCTTCTTTTTGCCGGTCTGTCTCGTTTGCTATTATCTCCTTCGTTTCCTGGGGCGGCCGCGTCTTGCTATCCTGTCGCTGATCGGCTTTTCGCTGTTCTTTTATGCCTGGTGGAATCCCGGCTATTTGTGGATCCTCATCGGCTCTATTCTGGCCAATTATCTTCTGAGCAGGGCGTTGATTGCCGCGCGCGGCTCCCGGCCGGCTCTCACGACGGGGATACTTATCGTCGGCGTGATCGGCAATCTGGCCGTTCTGGCGCACTACAAATACTGGTGCCTTCTCGGTGGCGACGGGGCCTGCCAGAATGTCGTCTTGCCGCTGGCGATCTCGTTCTTCACCTTTCAGCAGATCGAGTTTCTCATCGACACTTGGAACGGCCGGATATCGGCCCAGCCTTTCACGACCTATTCGTTGTTCGTCACGTTTTTCCTCCATCTCATAGCCGGGCCGATTACGCGGCATAGCGAGATGATGCCGCAATTCGAGCGGCCAAACGACTCCGTCGCCGCCAATCTGAGTATCGGATTGACAATTTTCGCCATTGGTCTCGGCAAGAAGGTGTTCCTGGCCGATTCAATCGGCATCTTTACCGATCCGCTGTTTGCGTCCGCTGCGAGCGGCAATGCGCTGCCGCTGTTGCCGGCGTGGATCGCAGCGGTCGGGTTTACGCTTCAGCTTTATTTCGACTTCTCCGGTTACTCGGATATGGCCATCGGCGTCGGCCGGATGTTCGGGATCAAGCTGCCGCTTAATTTCAATTCTCCGTTCAAGGCGCGAAACATCGTCGACTTCTGGCAGCGCTGGCACCTGACTCTGACACGCTACATCAACGCGCATCTTTATGGTCCGATTGCCGCCAGCGTTGCGCGCCGCCTCACCAGCAAGCCGAATTCCTTTTCCTATCTCATGTGCGTGATGGCGGCGCCGACCATTCTGGTCATGACCATCGCCGGAATCTGGCACGGCGCCGGACTGCAATACGTTGTCTTCGGCGCGATGCACGGCGTTCTTCTCGCGGCCTACCAAACCTTTCGCTGGGGCACGCGCCGCTGGCGAAGGCTCGAAACGTTTCGACAGTCGCTCCCGGCATGGCTGTGCGTCGCCGTCACGTTCGGATTTGTCGTGATCAGTTTCGTTTTCTTCAAGGCGGGTTCGGTCGATGCGGCGCTGACGATTCTCAAGGGAATGGCCGGGCTGACCTGGGCGCCCGCCGCGCCGGAGATATTGGCTCAACTAAGTCCCTTGAAGCGCATAGCCTTGCTGATCGGCCAGGAGGAACTGCGCAATATCGTCATCCACCTGACTTATGGCTATTTTGAGTTGCTGGTCATCCCTGTCGGTCTGGCGATTGCCTGGTTCGCGCCGAACATGCAGGAATTCCTGTCCGCGCATTTGAGCTATCAGGCGGAGCCGGACGGCAAGGCGGCTTCGCCGGTCGTGTACAAAGTGCCGCCGGCGAAAGGCCGGTTTGACTTGCTCTGGGTTTGGCGGCCGAACGTGATCATGGCCTCGCTGACCGCCGGTCTCGTCATTTCGGCGCTAATGAAGGCGAACTATCAGTCCGCCGCGTTTTTGTACTTTCAATTCTGATCGCCAATGCAGAGTGACATCCCCAAAAATCAAGATCATCCGGTGACCGACGTGACACGGCGTTACCGCCGCCACGTCCAGGTTCTCATTTTTGGCCTCGCAGCCTATGTCGCGCTGGCGGCCGGCGTGAATCTGTGGATCGATCCCTGGGAGATCTGGCGCCCGCTATCGGCGAGCGATCGTCCGCACACGATGAACAACGAGCGAATATCGCTGGCAAACGATATTCGGAATTCCGACAAGTTCGAGGTGCTGCTGCTCGGCAGTTCTCGCGTCCGCTATCTTTTCGATAAAGGCGATAGCCGGCACACACAGATCGATCTGACGCGGCCTTTTTTTGGCGAGAAGCGCGCTTTCGATGCCGCCCTTGCCGGCGCGAACATTCACCACATGCGCAGGGTGTTCGAGCATGCGCTGCGCTATCATCCGGTAAGCGACTTGGTGCTGCTGCTGGACGACGTCATGATGAATACATACCGGCCGCTGGGCAACGGCTGGAACGAAGCGAATTACTACGGCAGTTCCAATTACCTGACCGGGCTGGAGCGCGTGTTATCGCTGGCCGATTTTTCGATGCTGAAATCATCGACAAACATTTTGCGCGCCAGGATCGAAACGCCGGCCAAGGACGCGAATATGAAGGTACTTGGCATTCCCGAAGTGTGGAAAAACGATACCGAGGAATTTTCGCGGCGCGATCTGTACGGGTGCTATGAGATCGGGCCGTCGTCCCGCGATGACCTCGACCGTCTCTTGACCCTGGCGAAGCAACACAACGTTCGCGTGACGATCATTGCTTCATTCATTCATCCTGTATTGTTCGAGTACTTTTATCGCTCCGACAAGGGAGCTGGATTAAGATTGTTCATGTCGGCCGTCGGGGAATTGGCGATCCGGCATGACGTGCCGGCCTGGTACTTTTCGCCCTTCACGTCGATCACCAGCGGCACGCCGCGTATCGGCTATTCGAATCCGGAGTTTTTCGACAGACCGGATTTTTACGACCCGGGTCACGCCAATTATCTGATCGGAAAAAGGCTTCTTGAATGGACCCTCAAAGGAGTGCGACACGACGATATGCAAGGCTACCGCTTGGACAAGTCCAGCCCCGATGAAATCTTGTCGTCGATTGAACCCGGGCGAACGCTGCGAATTCAAAATAACGATATACAATTTTTGGATTTTATCGTTTCAAACCCGCTGATCGCCGGCCACGCCTGTCCGGCTCGATAAGACAAATAAACGCCGCCTTTGCCCATCCTCTTATAGTCCGGAGCCGGTTTTTGATCGCCCGCGGGCCGCGACTTTCGACAGACGAGGTGACGTTGCGCCGTCGAGCGGCCGAGGCAAGTCTCGATCGGCCCCGGGGGCCTGGCGTTGCGAACTTTGTGCTGGCTGGCGCAGCGCCGCTGGCGCCGGATCCGAGACCCGCCTCGGCCACAACATATTGATAATAAGCGGGAAATTGGTCGGAGTGGCAGGATTTGAACCTGCGACCCCCTCGTCCCGAACAAAACGTGCGACCGGCCATCCTTTGATAAATCAGGGATTTTCGGTCAAGACCGTACACGTTCGTTCACGCTTTACACCGTCGAAGCGGTGGCCGCCACCGCTTCGTACATTCGTCGAAATCGGCATGCTAAAAGCCGTCCATGCCGCCCGGCGCCTTGACCCTTGCCCAATACCCCGCCGACATGGTTCGGCTCGCCTGCACCCGCTGCCAGCGCCGCGGGCAGTACCGCAAAGCCAGCCTGATCGAGCGCCACGGCGGCGACACGTCCCTGCCCGATCTCCGGCTGGCGATCGCCCGTTGCCCGGCCGCCAACGCCCTCGGCACCGCCTGCGGCGTCTATTTTCTGGATCTGGCGCAGAACCGGGAATAAATGCCGACGCTACCGGCGGCGGCGCTTTTTCGCCTTGCGCGCGTCATCGGCGCGCACCTGATCGAGCGTGCGGGCCGGGCACGGCTTGAGCGCACGACGCGCCGTGTCGTAAGTGCCGGCGGTATATTTCGCCAGCGCGGCGGCGCCCGGATCGCGCTCGAAACGGTCGTCGATCAGGTTGCCGAGCGCATCGGCTTCCATCAGGATCGCGGTGCAGGCATTGACATGCGCGAGGTGCGGCAG
>CANKBJ010000056.1 GCA_947479905.1 Bradyrhizobiaceae bacterium | reverse complement strand
GTCAGCGCCGCCACCGCCGCCGTATCGGCGCGCAGGATTCGCGGCCCGAGCGAGATCCGCGCCACATTCGGCCGCTGCAATAACGCCGCGCGCTCGTCCTCGGCAAAGCCGCCTTCGGGTCCGATCAACACGCCCATCGCCAGCGGCGCGCCCGAATTATCGGCCGGCAGCAATCCGCTCGGTTGCGGCCGCGCAGCGGCCAGCGCTGCGACCGGGTCCCGCACCTCGGCGTCTTCGTCACAGAAAATCAGCAGACGATCGGCATCGGCGCGGCCGGCGATCGCCTTGAACGGCACCGGCTCGGCGACCTCGGGCAAGGCCAGCACGCCGCATTGCTGGGCCGCCTCGATCGCATTGGCGCGCATCCGCTCCAGATTGAGGCGCGCGACCTGCGTGTGCCGGGTCATTACCGGCTGAAGCCGCGTGACGCCAAGTTCGACCGCCTTTTGCACCATGTAATCGAGCCGCGCGTGTTTGAGCGGCGCAAACAGGAAGTGCAGATCGCCCGGGCGCGGCTGCTCGCGCAGGCGCGTCTCCACTTTGGCGGCCAGCGACCTTTTGCCGGTACCGGCAAGGGTCGCCCGCCATTCGCCGTCGCGGCCATTGAACAGCAGCACCGGGTCGCCCTGCGCGAGTCGCAACACGTTCAGCAGGTAGTTGGCCTGGTCGCGGTCGAGCGGGACATCGACCCCGGCGCGCAGGGCAAAATCGAGGTATATGCGCGGGGTGCGAAAATCGTAGCGAGTCATGATACCTTGCGGCCTGGGTCGCGGGCGTCGTTTTGGCGCGGTTTGCCGCCTTCCCGACGCATTCGGGAGGTTGTTATAAGCGATCCGTCGGCCGGCCGGTTTGAAAAAAGCCGCGGCCCTGAAAAGGAACTGTTCATGAAACTCGGCTGGACCATCGTCATGGCCGCAACCATGGTTGGATTGGCCGCCGGCCCTGCCGCGTCGCAATCGCCGTGGCCGCAGGCGCCGCAGCCGCAGGCCGCGCCGGCGCAAGGCGCGGCGGCGCCATGGCCGCAACAGGCGGCGCCGGTGCAGCAGCCCGCCCAGCAGCCGATGCAGCAGCAGGCCCAGGACCCGTGGTCGAAACCGGCGGAACAACAGGTGCCGCCGTGCATCGAACAATTCGTCAAGCTGCGCAAGGAAGTCGAAAAGCGCGGCGGCGCTATTCAAGCGGCCGGCCAGCGCAAACAAAAGCCGTCGCCGAAGGAAGCGTGCGGGCTGTTCAACGCCTTCACCGGCGCGGAAATAAAGATGATCAAATACGCCACCACCAACGCCGCCAGTTGCGGCATCCCGGCGCAAATCATCGACACGATGAAAGCGGCGCACGTCAAATCCGACGAAATCCGTACGCGCGTTTGCCAGATCGCCGCCAGCGGTCCGCAGCAGCGTCAAGCGGCGCCGCCGAGCCTGAGCGACGCGCTCAACGCGCCCGTTCCCGATTCCGCCAACATCAAGACCGGCCGCGGCACGTTTGACACGCTGACCGGAAACCCGCTCGGCAAATGAGCGAGACGCCGGGACGCGTCGCCGATGCGACCGGCAACTGGGTCGATGGCCGCGCACCGGCTATCGCCCGCCCTTATCTGCGGCTCGCCCGCCTCGACCGGCCGATCGGCTCGTGGCTGTTGCTGATGCCGTGCTGGTGGTCGGCCGGACTCGCCGGCATGGCGAACGGCGTCCTGCCCAGTGTCGCGCATATCGTTTTATTTTTCATCGGCGCTTTCGCCATGCGCGGCGCCGGCTGCACCTGGAACGATCTGGTCGACCGCGATCTCGACGGCAAGGTCGAGCGCACGCGCTCGCGGCCGATCCCGTCGGGCCAAGTCACCGCGACGCAGGCCGCCGTGTTCATGGTGGCGCAGGCGCTGGTTGGACTGGCCGTGTTGCTGCAATTCAATCTCTACACGATCCTGACCGGACTGGCGTCGCTCCTGGTCGTCGCGATCTATCCGTTCATGAAGCGCGTCACCTATTGGCCGCAAATTTTTCTCGGCCTCGCCTTCTCCTGGGGCGCGCTGATGGGCTGGCCGGCCGCGTTCGGCCGGCTCGATGCCGCCGCCTTCGTGCTCTACGCCGGGTCGATCGCCTGGGTGATCGGCTACGACACCATCTACGCGCATCAGGACCGTGAGGACGACATGATGATCGGCATCAAGTCGACGGCGCTGTTGTTCGGACAAAATACACCGGCGATGCTGACGGTGTTTTACACCATCGCCGTCGTCTTGGTCGGGCTTGCCGGGCTGATGGCCGGCGGCTCGTGGATATTCATGCTCGGTCTTCTCGCCTTCGCCGTGCATCTCTCCTGGCAGGTCGTCACCATCGACATCGACGATCCCGCGCATTGCCTGAAGCTGTTCCGCGCCAACCGCGACGCCGGATTGATTCTTTTCTTTGCGATGCTGCTGGATGCGGTGTTTTAGCGCCGCGACGCCAGGCCGGACGCCGCATTAGCTCGACACATTGTCAGTTCGACACATTGTCCGGCCGGTATCGCGGCTCTGCGGCTTGCGGCGCCAGCCGCGGCCAACCGGTTTGCGCGGGCGCGCCGATGGCGCCGGTCACCGCGTCGTCATCGTCGTCGAACTCGCCATCCTCGCCGGGCACCGCCGGAATGCGTGTCGCTGGTTTCCGCGCAATCGAACCGGTCACCGTATCGTCGGCGTCATCGTCGTCGAGCCCGTCGGCGCCGGGAACCGCTTCCGGTACCGCCACCGGCTTCTTCGCGCCGGCACTCGCCGGCTTGCCGATCGAACCGGTGTAGGTCGGGCCATGCTTGCTGGCATAGACCGCGCGCGCGCGCGCCGCGACGACTTCGCCCGGAATCGCGGCGGGACGGCATGGCCGTTTGCCGTTGGCGCGGCGCATCAGATCGACATGGATGTGATTGTAGTGCGCCGCGTTGTAGCCCGGCGCCAGCACGGTCGTGAACATGTCGCAGGCCGACAATTGCACGTCGTGCAGGAAGCCCTGCTCTTCCGGCGATCCCTGCCAGCCATGCTGCACCGAAATCTTGCGGCCGTCGGCGAGGATAAAGCCGGCGACGTCGAGCGCATTGCCGAAGGCGTGTTCGGAGACGCCGTGGCCGCCGGCGCCATTCATCTGCCGGCATGAATAGGCGGAGATCTGCTTGATCTCGACGACCTGCGCGCCGAACCAGCGAAATGCCGCCGGCTGCACGCCTTCGTTCACCCAGCGGTCGAGCGCCGAGACGATCGGACAGGACAAAGTCGCCGCCGGCGTTACCGCGGCCGGCTGGATCGCGCCTGTGACTTGCGGGCCGCGCATCGGGCCGAGCGCCGGCAACGGACGTTGCGGCTGGGGCGGCCTCGCATAAGACGGCGTGTTGGCGGATGGCGCATTATAGGCGGGCTGCATGCGCTGCGGTGCGCCGCCGCGCTGCGGCAGGATGGCGTCGTCGGGAATGTCGTCGGGGATTGCTACGCCCGGCGCATAGAGCGACACAGGCTTGGCCGGCGGCGCGGCCGCGCGCGCGTCATAGGCGCGTGGTTCAGCGGCGCGCGGGCTGGCGCCCAGTGTTCCCGAACTCGGCACGGTGACATCGGGCGCACCGATCGACGGCGCGCCGGGCGTCCAGCGCAATTGCGGCGCCGGCTGCGGCGCAGACGCCACGGAGCGCTGCTGCGTCGGCGGCCAGTTCGGCTGCGAACCATCGCTGATGCCGCCGGGCGGACGCGGCACATCGGAATAGCTCATGCGGGTGCTTTCGCCGAGCGCCGCGACCTTGAGCGGGAAATCGGCGCCGCACATGCCCGGGCCTTCGATCGGCTTGGACACAACGACGCCGCCGCCGATCTTCACCGCGCCGGACTTCATGCACTGGGCCTCGGCCTGGTGCCGCCACGCCGCCCGCTCGCCTTGCAGCATCATGCTGCGTCCGCAGCCGGCCAACGCCAACAGCACGCACAGCCCGGCCAACAGCAGGATGCGACCTTGAAGCTTCATGCCGACTAAATTGCCGGCAGTTTCTTTAACGGCCCATCAATGCAGGCGTGAGGGAATTCGTTAAGGATAAGGAATCGTTGCCAAAGCCGGGACGCGGTTCCCTCGGCCTTGATCGGCGCGGCGGTTTCCGCTCACATTGCGTAGCAACGAGAACCTTTCTGGCTTTGATGGAATCAAAGCCGGTCTCTAGTCTTTTGTTTTAACGCGTTTTCTTCACGCGAACCGGTGCCCACTTCGCTCGAAAACGCTTTAAGGGGAACGGGATGCAATTGCTGGCCAGATTTATACTTGCGACCGTCATGACGGCCGTGATGGTGTGCATGGTGACCCTGGTGGTCACTTTCATCAATCTCGGCTTGCGCACGGATTTTCTGGTTCAGTGGGCCAAAGCCTACCTGATTTCCTGGCCGGTCGCAGCGGCGACCGCCTTTTTGATCATGCCGGGCGCGCGCCGGTTGACGGATGCGATCATGAAAAAGATCGGCGGATAGAAAGCGAAGCCATGAAGGCCGCCGTTTACTCGCGCTACGGCGCCGCCGATGTCGTCACCATCAAGGAAATCGACAAGCCGGCGCCGAAAGCCAATGAAGTGCTGATCCGCATTCGCGCCACCACCGTGTCGTCGGGCGACTGGCGCGTGCGCAGTCTCTCTATGCCGCCCGGCTTCGCCCTGCTGGCGCGGCCGGCGCTCGGTCTCTTCGGCCCGCGCAAGCCGGTACTCGGCACCGAACTTTCCGGCGACGTCGAAGCCGTCGGCGCGGACGTCCGCGCCTTTAAACCGGGCGACGCCGTCATAGCCTTCCCCGGCGGCAGCTTCGGCTGTCATGCCGAGTACCGGACCATGCCTGAGACGGGAGCGATCGCGCGCAAGCCCGCGAACCTTTCTTATGAGGAAGCGGCCGCGTTGTCGTTCGGCGGCATGACCGCGCTCGATTTTCTCAAAAACAAGGGCAACATTCAGCCCGGCGACAAGGTTCTCGTCGTTGGCGCGTCGGGCGCGGTGGGAAGCGCCGCGGTTCAGCTTGCCAGACATTTCGGCGCCGAAGTCACCGGCGTATGCAGCGCCGCCAGTCGGGCATTGGTGATGTCCATCGGCGCCGGCAAGGTCATCGACTATTCGCGCGAGGACTTCACGGCGAACGGCGAAACCTACGACATTATTCTCGACGCAGCCGGCACGGCGCCCTATGCGCGCTGCAAAACATCGCTCAAGGAGAACGGCCGCCTTCTGTTGGTGCTGTCCGGTCTGTCGGCCTTGCTGCAAATGCCGTGGGTCGCGCTGACCAGCCGCCGCCGCATCTTCGCAGGCCCCGCGGCCGAAAACCCGCGCGACCTCGCCATTCTCAGTGAGCTTGCCGAACAAGGCGCCTTCAAACCGCTGATCGACCGCGTCTATCCGCTGGAGCGGATCGTCGAGGCGCATACCTATGTCGACACCGGCCGCAAGAAAGGCAGCGTCGTCATCACCGTCGTGTAGTACAGCATAAAAAATCCGCCCCGGACTGTCCGGGGCGGATGATTGTCTTTCCAAAAAAAGCTTACTGCGCGGCCTTGATGCCGAGCACCTTGCCGATATCCACCACCTTCTGGCTCTGATCCTTGAGCGCCGCGTCGAACTCTTCCGGCGTGCCGGGATTGACCACCTGACCGGTGGCGGCGAGCTTGCTGTTGATCTCCGGATCGGAAACCACAGCCTTGATGTCGGCGGCGATCTTCTGGCGAATCGCCAGCGCCATGCCCTTGGGGCCGAGCAGGCCGACAAGGCCGTCAAGCTCGAGCGACTTGTAGCCGGCTTCCCGCGCGGTCGGGATATCGTTGAGCGCCGCCGCGTGCTCGGCGTTGGTCAGAGCGATGACCTTCACTTTGCCCTGCTGCACGCGCGGCCGCATGATCGCATAGGCGCCGACAAACGACTGGATGCGGTTTTCCGCGAGATCGTTGATCGCAGTCACCGGATCCTTGTACGGCACCTTGGCCATGTCGAGATTTTCGGTCTTGAGGAACGCCGCGAACAGAAGATCGTTGGCGCCCGTGACCGAGGCGTAGTTCAGCTTGCCCGGCTCGGCCTTGATCTTGGCGGCCAGTTCCTTGACGGTCGACACGCCGAGTTCTGCCGGCACGCCGAGCGCGATCAGCGTGTTGGTCACGCGCGCGATCGGCACCATGTCGTCGGGCTTGTACGGCAACTTCTCGTGCAGCAGCGGATGCGCGGTGAAGGTCGAGGCCGGCGCAAACAGCAGAACGTGGTCGTCGGCCGCGCCAATGACCGCGTTGATCGCGACAATGGCGTCGCCGCCCGGCTTGTTCTCGACCACCACCGGCTGGCCCCATTTGGTTGACAGCTTGTCGCCGATCAGGCGCGCGGTGATGTCGGCGCCGGAACCGGGGCCGAGCGGTATGATAAAACGCACCGGGCGCGTCGGCCAGGCTGGCGAACTTGCAGCGGTTTGCGCCGAGGCGGCGGCAACCGGCAGCGCCAGCGCGGCAAGACCGAGAACGGCCAAGAGTGATGAGCGGAATTTGGTCATGTTTTCTCCCGGAGGACGTTTTGAAAGGCACAAAGGCGAACGCGGCGACCGCCATTGGCGAATGCGTTTGCGTATTGTCTTCACGCCAGCCCGTCAAGACCGCGATCTGCCGCGGACGCCGGCCATTCTGCATATGCAATTTTGCGGGCGCTGCTTAATTGCGTTGCAGCAGGTGCGGCCCAACCGGCAGGGGATTGAGCCAAGTCTTACCGGAATCGGCCGCCCACGTCCGGTTCCTTCACCAAGCCGCGCCGGGCCGAATATCTTTA
The DNA here is from genome assembly GCA_947479905.1 of Bradyrhizobiaceae bacterium. Classification (GTDB taxonomy): domain Bacteria; phylum Pseudomonadota; class Alphaproteobacteria; order Rhizobiales; family Xanthobacteraceae; genus Pseudolabrys. The sequence continues at coordinate 11,482 of CANKBJ010000056.1, read as the reverse complement.
TGCCGCGCGATCAATCGCTTGCGATGGCAATCGCCAGCCATGCCGCAAGCGCATGCGCGATCACGCACATTTCGTTCGGAACAGGCGGTCCCTGTCTTATTCCGCTTCGCCGCCTGTGATAAAAACCGTCAGCTCAACAAGGGAGGCACTGCCGTGGACCTTGCTCTGAGACGACTGGATGTTCTGGCTGTGTGCGCCGTGTTTGTTTTCGTTGGCGCTGTTCTGCTGGGAGCGTTCTGAGTTCAGGAGTTTTCTGCGACGAAGCCAAACCATCGCCCGGTCACGCAACCGGACAATATGCAAACGCCGGAGACATTCTCTCCGGCGTTTTTGCTTTGACATCAAGGTGTCGTCCCCGCGAAGGCGGGGACCCATACGCCGTGCACAAACGATGGGCCGCGGGGTATGCCGGCTCGCCTCCGCTTCGCTCGGCGTCCGGGACGACAACTAAGCCGCCGCGATGCTTGGCGCAATGCTTGGAAGAATTTGGCGAGGGTCGTAATTGAGGATCGGCGCCAGCCAGCGCTCGGCCTCCTGTACGCTCCATCCCTTGCGACGCGCGTAATCCTCGACCTGGTCGCGCTCGATCTTGCCGACGCCGAAGTAGTGCGATTGCGGATGACTGAAATACAATCCGCACACCGCCGCGCCCGGCCACATCGCATAGCTTTCGGTCAGCTTGACGCCGATGCGTTCGCTGCCCAGCAACTCGAACAAGGTGCCCTTCTCGGTGTGATCGGGCTGCAACGGGTAGCCCGGCGCAGGTCTGATGCCGCGATACTTTTCGGTGATGATGTCGTCATGCGACAAAGCCTCGTCCGGCGCATAGCCCCAGAATTCCTTGCGCACATTCTGGTGCAGGCGCTCGGCGAAGGCTTCCGCCAGACGATCGGCCAGAGCCGACACCATGATCGCCGAGTAGTCGTCGTTGGCCCGCTTGAAGCGCTCGGCGATGACGTCCTCGCCGATGCCGGCCGTCACCGTGAAGGCGCCGACATAATCCTTCAGCCCGCTGTCGCGCGGTGCGACGAAGTCCGACAGCGATTCGTTGAAGCGGCCTTCGCGCTTCGACAATTGCTGGCGCAGGCCATGCAGCACGGCGACCGGCTTGTCGCGCGCTTCATCAGCATAGACATGCACATCGTCGCCGACGCTGTTGGCCGGCCAGAAGCCCATCACTGCGCTCGCCTTGAACCATTTCTCGGCGACGATCTTGTCGAGCATCGCCCGCGCGTCATTATATAATGAGCGCGCCGCCTCGCCGACCTTGGCATCGTCGAGAATGGCGGGGAAGCGGCCGCTCAATTCCCAGGTCTGGAAGAACGGCGTCCAGTCGATGATCTCGACCAGATCGGCTATCGGATAATCGGCCAGCACTTCGGAGCCGAGGAAGCTCGGTTGCGGCGGCACATAGGCGCCGGACCAGTCGAGCTTGAGCGCATTGGCGCGCGCCGACGCGAGCGGCAGCCGCACTTTGTCTTCCTGCGCACGCGCATGCGCCTCGGCAATCTTGCGGTATTCGCCGCGCAGTTCGGCGACGTAGGCCGCCTTGTTGTCGGCCGACATCAGGGCTTGCGCCACGCCGACAGCGCGGCTGGCGTCATTGACATAGACCGCCTGCCCGCGCCGGTAGTTCGGATGAATCTTCACCGCCGTGTGCACACGGCTGGTCGTCGCGCCGCCGATCATCAGCGGCAGGTCGAGCCCCTGGCGTTCCATCTCGGCGGCGACGTGGCACATCTCGTCGAGCGACGGCGTGATCAGGCCGCTGAGCCCGATAATGTCGGCGCCCTCAGCCTTGGCGACTTCGATAATTTTCGCCGCCGGCACCATGACGCCGAGATCGATGACTTCATAGTTGTTGCATGCGAGAACGACGCCGACGATGTTCTTGCCGATATCGTGCACGTCACCCTTGACCGTCGCCATGACGATCTTGCCGTTCGACGAGCGCTCCTCGGCGCCACCGGCGGCGCGGCGTTCGGCTTTTTCCTTGTCCATGAACGGCATCAGATAAGCGACCGCCTGCTTCATGACGCGCGCCGACTTGACCACTTGCGGCAGGAACATCTTGCCGGAGCCGAACAGGTCGCCGACAATGTTCATGCCGTCCATCAGCGGGCCTTCGATGACATCGAGCGGGCGCTTCGATTGGGCGCGGGCTTCCTCGGTGTCGGCCTCGACGAATTCGGTGATGCCGTGCACCAGAGCATGCGCCAGCCGCTTTTCGACCGGTCTGTCGCGCCAGGCGAGATCGACCGCCTTGGCCTCCTGCCCCGCGCCGCGGAATTTGTCGGCCAAAGCCAACAGACGTTCCGACGCATCCCCCCTCCCTTTCCCTCCCCCGCTTGCGGGGGAGGGTTGGGAGGGGGCGCGGTTGAGGATGACGTCCTCGCAAGCTTCGCGCAGTTCCGGATCGAGATCGTCATAGACCGCCATCTGCCCGGCATTGACGATGCCCATATCCATGCCGGCGGCGATGGCATGATAGAGAAACACCGAATGCATCGCCTCGCGGACGCGCTCATTGCCGCGGAACGAGAACGACAGGTTCGAGACGCCGCCGGAAATATGGACGTGCGGCAGGTTCTTGCGGATCCAGCGCGCCGCCTCGATGAAATCGACGCCGTAATTGTTGTGCTCCTCCATGCCGGTGGCGATGGCGAAGATGTTCGGATCGAAAATAATGTCCTGCGGCGGAAAGCCGACTTGGGTTGTCAGAATGTCGTAGGCGCGCGCGCAGATTTCGGTCTTGCGCTTGAACGTGTCGGCCTGGCCTTTCTCGTCGAACGCCATCACCACGACCGCCGCGCCATGCGCACGCACGATCCTGGCGTGGCGGATGAACGAGGCTTCGCCTTCCTTCATCGAAATCGAATTGACCACCGCCTTGCCTTGCAGGCACTTGAGGCCGGCTTCGATCACCGAGAATTTCGATGAGTCGACCATCACCGGCACGCGGGCGATGTCCGGTTCGGCCGCGATCAAGTTCAGGAACGTCACCATGGCGGCTTCTGAATCGAGCAGCCCCTCGTCCATGTTGACGTCGATCACCTGCGCGCCGTTCTCGACCTGCTCGCGCGCGATGGTCAAAGCCGCGGTGTAATCGCCGGCGGTGACGAGCTTGCGGAATTTAGCCGAGCCGGTGACGTTGGTGCGCTCGCCGACATTGACGAACGGAATTTGTGGGCTAAGCGTGAACGGCTCCAGCCCGGACAGCCGCAACATCGGCGCGATTTGCGGAATCGCGCGCGGCTTTTTGCCGGCGACCGCCTTGGCAATCGCCGAAATATGTTCCGGCGTGGTGCCGCAGCAGCCGCCGACAACGTTGACGAGACCGGCGCTGGCGAATTCGCCGAGCAGTTCGGCCATGTAGTCCGGGCTTTCGTCGTAATAGCCGAATTCGTTCGGCAGGCCGGCATTCGGATAGGCGCAGACAAAGGTGTCGGCGACGCGGCCGAGTTCCTCGATATGCGCGCGCATCTCCGTAGCGCCGAGCGCGCAGTTGAGCCCGATGGTGATCGGGTTGGCGTGCTGCACGGCATTCCAGAACGCCGCCGGCGTCTGCCCCGAAAGCAAGCGGCCGGAGCGGTCGGTGATCGTGCCGGAGATCATCACCGGCACGTCGAGGCCGCGCGTGTCGCAAGCCTCAGTGATGGCATAGATCGCCGCCTTGGCGTTGAGCGTGTCGAAAATGGTTTCGATCAGCAGAATGTCGGCGCCGCCGTCGAGCAGGCCCTTGATCTGTTCGGCATAAGCCGCGCGCAACTGGTCGAAGGTAATGGCGCGGAAGCCGGGATTGGATACGTCCGGCGAGATCGAGGCGGTGCGGTTGGTCGGGCCCAGCGCGCCGGCGACGAAGCGCGGGATGCCGTCCTCGGCCTCGGCGTCCTTGGCGGCTTCGCGGGCCAGCCGCGCGCCCGCGAGATTCAGCTCATAGGCGATGTCTTCCATCCCGTAGTCGGCCTGCGCAATCGTCGTCGAGGAAAACGTGTTGGTCGAGACAATATCGGCGCCGGCCTTGAAGTAGGCATAATGAATGTCGCGGATCGAGCGCGGGCGGGAGAGATTGAGCAAGTCGTTGTTGCCGCGCACTTCGCGGTTCCAGGCGTCGAAGCGCGCGCCGCGATAGCCGTCCTCGTCCAGCTTGAGCGCCTGGATCATCGTGCCCATCGCGCCGTCGAGCACGAGAATGCGCTCCTTCATGGCGGCGAGGAATCGGGCGCGGGTGGGGGATTTGTTGTTATTGGGCATTGGACTCGCCGCTTGCACTGATGCGTTCCCTCTCCCCATCGGGGAGAGGGTTTCCAACGTTCGTCATTCCGGGGCGGCGCGAAGCGCCGAACCCGGAATCCAGAACTACACTCGATCCCTGTCTCTGGATTCCGGGTTCGCTCACTGCGCTCGCGCCCCGGAATGACGGCGAACAATTCATCACGCCGCCTCCTGAACCGCCGGGCGCAAGCCGAGCAGATGGCAGATCGCATAGACGAGGTCGGCGCGGTTCATCGTGTAAAAATGGAACGAGGTGACGCCGCGGTCGAGCAGATCGATCGCCTGTTCGGCGGCCACCGCCGCGGCGATCAGCTTGCGCGTCGCCGGATCGTTATCGAGCCCGGCGAAACGCTCGGCGAGCCAGGCCGGCACCGAGGCGCCGGCGCGCGCGGCGAAATTCACCGCCGCCTTGAAGTTCTGCACCGGCAGCAGACCCGGCACGATCGGGATATCGATGCCCCGCGCCCGCACGCGGTCGAGATAGCGGAAGTACAGATCGTTCTCGAAAAAGAACTGGGTGATCGCCCGTGTCGCGCCGGCGTCGACCTTGGCCTTGAGCATGTCGATGTCGGCTTCGACCGTTTTTGAATCGGGGTGCCGTTCCGGATAGGCCGACACCGACACTTCAAAATCGGACGACACCCGCTTGATGCCGCCGACCAGATCGGCGGCGTTCTCATAGCCGCCCGGCGTGGGCGCATAGCGCGCACCCGCGCCCGAGACGGGATCGCCGCGCAGCGCCACGATGTGGCGCACGCCGGCATTGTGATATTCGCGCACGATCGCGTCGACCTCGTCGCGCTTGGCGTCGACGCAGGTCAGATGCGCCGCCGGCGTCAGCGACGTCTCATTGAGAATGCGCTTGACGGTGGCGTGCGTGCGCTCGCGCGTCGAGCCGCCGGCGCCGTAGGTCACCGAGACGAAGTTCGGAGCCAAAGGCGCCAGCCGCTCGACCGACTCCCACAACGTCTTCTCCATCGCCTCGTCCTTCGGCGGGAAGAATTCGAACGACACGCCGATGCGGTTATGGCCAGCGGGCATGAAGCGGCTGGGGCGGAGTGCGCTGATCATCACGCCACCTCGCGCCGTTGCGGGCTTGCCATCAGCGCGCGGTTATCGCGCGCCAGCCACAGCGACACCGCGATCTTGCCTTCGCTGCCGGGCTCGGGCTTGAGACTCTTGTGCATCACCGGCTCGAGGCCGGACTGCACAATCCATTGCGACACCGTCTCCGGCGTGAAGCCGAGGCGGCGATGCGCGAACTGCTCGCGCAGGAATTCCTGTTCGTGCGGCGCGAAGTCGACGACCAGCAGGCGTCCGCCCGGACGAAGCACGCGCGCCGCCTCGCGAATGGCGCGGCCGCCGTCGTCGAGGAAGTGCAGCACCTGATGCAGAATGATGACGTCGTAGGAGTCATTGCTCAGCGGCAGGTCGTAAAGGTCGCCTTGCCGCACGCTGCAATTCTTCAGGCCCGCGCGCTCCAGCCGGTCGCGCGCCAGGAGCAGCATGTCGAGCGACAGATCGAGGCCAAGGCCGCGCTCGATTTCCGGCCCGAACAGTTCGAGCATGCGGCCGGTGCCGGTGCCGAGATCCAGGAGCGAGCGGAACGGTCTGTCGGCCAGCGCGGCGCGGATCGCCTCCTCCACCGCCTCGTCGGCGACATGCAGATTACGGATGCGGTCCCATTCGGCGGCGTGTTCGCGGAAATACTTTTGCGCCGCGAGCGCGCGCGCTTCGCGCACCGAGACGAGACGCTCGCGGTCGCGGGCGATGGTCTGGTCGGCGGGATTAAGATGATCGAGCAGCGCGCGCGCCACTTCGGCGCCGCCGCCATGCTCGGCGAGACGGAAGAAAGCCCAGGTGCCCTCGCGGAAGCGCTCGATCAGCCCGGCTTCGACCAGGAGCTTGAGATGGCGCGAGATGCGCGGTTGCGACTGGCGCAGGATGTCGGTCAAATCAGAGACGGTCAGTTCGGCTTCCGCCAGCAAGGCCAGCACGCGCAGGCGCGTTTCCTCACCCGCCGCCTTGAGGGTGGCGTTGAGGGCGTCGAAGCCGAGTTGGGCGTTGCTCTTGCTCATGTGACCTTGGCGAATGTGACCTTGACGATGCGAGCTTGGCGAAAAGGGGCCTGGAACCGGGATTAACGTGCCCGCCATGGGCGAGTTCCCACTACATAAGGATATCTTTATACGTTTAACAAGATGGTCGCAAGTGCGCGGGGGACTTGTCCCGCAGCCGGGTTAGCGGCCGCTTAAATAAAGGGGCAAACTGCGCGGCATCCGGCGTTCCCCGGCCGTTTTACTAATGTTCCTGCCTGGAAATGCGCCTTAGTCGCGATAAGGAACTTCCGATGAATAGCTCCGCCGATTTCGGCCTGCGCCCAGGCGAGGTCACCGTCGAACTGCCCGCTGCGCCCGACGCCGGGGTCTATTTCCTCGGCCGCATCCGCACGCCGTGGACCGAGCGCAAATCCTGCCCCAAGAACCCGGCCGGCTCCGACGCGGTCTGCACCGTCGAGCTCGACGAGCGCTACGTGCCGGGCCTCAAGGAGGTCGAAACCTGCTCCCACCTCGTGCTGCTCTACTGGATGGACAAGGCGCCACGGAACCTTGTGCGTCAGGTGCCCGGCCATTACGGCGTCCAGCGCGGCACCTTTTCCCTGCGCTCGCCGGCAAGGCCCAATCCGATCGCCATGAGCGTGGTCAGGCTCTTGCGTATCGACGGCAACAGATTGTCCGTCGTCGGTCTCGATTGCCTCGACGGCACGCCGCTCATCGACATCAAGCCCTATTTCGCCTCGATCGACAGCGTGCCGGAAGCAACGGTCGGGTGGCACACCAGCAAGACGTAACGGAACTTCGCGAATAGCCTCCACCGCATAGGTTCCATGCGCTTGCAAACATATGAGCGCGCCGCGAGCGGGAACCTTTGAAGGCGCCGGACGGTTGCCCTGCCGAATGATGACGAAACAAAGTCATCGGAGGGTTCGATGCCGCACTTCAAATCCGCCATTTCCATTGCCGCGCTGATTGCTGCCGCGACATTGTCGTGCGGCGCCGCGCAGGCTCAGACCCAAGCCCAGACCTATGGTCAGCCTTACGCCTATCAGGTTGCGCCGCAGGACGAAGCGACGGATCAGGACGCGCAGCTCGATCCGCGCCTGCAGCGGCAGATCGTCGGCATCCAGACGCGCGAAGCTCCCGGCACCGTGATCGTCGATACGGCCAATACGTATCTCTATCTCGTTCTCGGCAATGGCCAGGCGATGCGCTACGGCATCGGCGTCGGCCGCGAAGGTTTCACCTGGGCCGGCGTGCAGAAGGTCGCGCGCAAGGCCGAGTGGCCGGATTGGTATCCGCCCGCCGAGATGATCGCGCGCCAGCCTTATCTGCCGCGCGTGACACTCGGCGGTCCCGGCAATCCGCTCGGCGCCCGCGCGCTTTATCTCGGCACCAGCGAATATCGCATTCACGGCACCAACGATCCGACCACCATCGGCAAGACGGTTTCGAGCGGCTGCATCCGCCTGACCAACGAAGACGTCATGGATCTGTACAATCGCGTGCAGGTCGGCGCCAAGGTCGTCGTGCTACCGCAGTCGACCGAAGCGCGCACGATCGAACCGCGCATGACCCAAGCCCGCATGAGCGAAGCGCGCATGCCGCCGCCGCAGGCGACTTCGCTCGACGCATCTTACGCGCCGCCGATCCAGCCGGCGGGCGCCGCGGCCCGCGCCTGGACGAATGTCAGCCAGGCCGGCCTTTACTAGGCGTGCGCTTTCGAGACACCCGATCCAATAGAAAACGCCCCGGTCCAATTGAACCGGGGCGTTTTCATTTTCCTGCGAACGCAGCCGACGTCATTGCGACAGATCAGGCCGCGGCCTTCTGATGCATCGCCGCGCCGGCATAGACGCCGTGAATGGCATCGACCGAATTCTCGATCGCCCGCCACAGGCCGGCAATCTCTTCCGCCGCCAGCTTCTGCTCCATACCGCCGTCCTCGACACAGCCGCCATCGTTGAGCGACACCGCCAGATTGGTCCGGTGCGTGATCTGCCCGGACCAGACCGGCGCGCCGAGCGCGGTGAAGCTTCGCCGCGCGAACGTCGCCATCGGCGACTCGGTGCCGAGGCGGCGCGGCGGCACGCCGTTGAGCACCACCGCGTAAGGCCGTTGCGCCAAGGTCGCGACGTCGATCGTTTCCTTGACGGCGTTGAGATCGAAAATCGCCGGCCGCGTCGGGATGACGATCAACGTCGCGTGCGAGATCGCTTCGTTGATTTCCTCCGACATCAGCGGCGGCGTATCGATGAACACCCACTCGACGCCGTCGCGGCGCGCCTGTTCGATGGTGTCATTGAGACCGACCGTGCCGTCCTTCAGGATCAGTGCATCGCTGCCGCGCATGTGATGCCACAATGTCAGCGAGCCTTGTGGATCGGCGTCGATGAGAAGACAGGAACCGGACGCCTTGAAGCAATAAGACGCAAGATGAGCGGCCAGCGTGCTTTTGCCGGTGCCGCCTTTACGTGATGCGAACACGATGACATTCATGCGGCGTGCCTTTCTGTCGGTTCAATCGGGTACGAGAAGGGCCTTCAGTATAAGCGATTCGACATTCATTCATTGATTTTGCTGATGACTAAATATACGCGGCTGATGCTCATTGCGTCATGCCTATCTGACACAATATATAAAGCTGTCTTTTTCTCTTCTCCCGATACCTATTCGGAACCATCACAAGGATTGAACGCATGCGTATCGCGGCAATGGCGGCGGGCGCCGTCGGCGGGTATTTCGGCGCGCGCATGGCGGCGGCCGGTCACGATGTTTTCTTCATCGCGCGCGGCGGTAATCTCGCAGCGATCAGGAAGAACGGCCTGAAAATCGAAAGCGTGCATGGCGATCTGCATCTGCCGAAGCCGAATGTCACCGACGATCCGGCGTCCGTCGGACCGGTCGACATCGTGCTGTTCGCGGTCAAGCTATGGGACACGGAAAAAGCCGCCGAACTGACGCGGCCCATGGTCGGGCCGAACACCCGCGTCATCACCTTGCAGAACGGAGTCGACAGCGTCGAGCGCGTCGCCCCGGTCCTCGGCGCCGACACGACGGTCGGCGGCGTCACCTATATCGCCACCGTCATCGACTCGCCCGGCGTCATCAAACACACCAGCGCCTTCGCCAAGATCCGCTTCGGCCGCACAGACAAAAAACCAGACGCCACGCTCGACGCCTTTGTCGCGGCGGGCCAGGCGGCGAAACTCGACATCGACCTGTCAACGGACATCGAGCGCGAGCGCTGGGAGAAATTCATTTTCCTCTCCGCCATGGCCGGCGCGACCGCGACGTTCCGCTCCAGCATCGGCCCGATCGCCGCCGATCCGGAGACGCGCGAATTCTTCCGCCAATTGATGGAGGAGGCCTTCGCCGTCGGCCGCGCCAAAGGGGTTGCGCTCGACCATGCTTATGTCGACGAGCGGCTAGCCTTCATCACGACCAAGGTCGAGCCCGGCATGAAGGCGTCGATGGCGCACGATCTCGAACGCGGCAACCGCCTTGAACTCGATTGGCTCGCCGGCAAGGTGCGCGACCTTGGCCGCGACCTCGAAGTGCCAACGCCGGCCAGCGACATTGTTTACAAAGTGCTCAAGCTGCACCGCATGGGCAGGCAGGGCTGATGCGCGGACCTCAGGCGCGTCCCTGCAACGCGGACGCAAATCGGGCGAACGCGCTACTTCTCGATCGGGTAACCGACAATACTGCCCCATTCGGTCCATGACCCATCGTAGATTTTGGCCTTCGGGTAGCCCAGGATTTCGCTCAGCGCGATCCAGGCGATGGTGGCGCGATGGCTCAGCCGGCAATAGCAGACAACGTCGTCGAAGTTTTCCGGCTTGACGCCGGCCGCGGCGAACACGGCGCGCAGTTGTTCGGACGACTTGAATGAATCGTCCTCGTTCAGCAATTCCTTGAAATAGAGATGGACCGCGCCCGGAATCCGCCCGGTTCGCTCGGCGCCATGATCGACCGCGAAGGAATATTCCGACACGCGCTTGCCCGTGTATTCCTCCGGCGAACGGACGTCGAGCAACAGCCGCCGCGGCTGCCCCAGATGGTCGCGCACGTCACGGCGTCCGACGCGCATCGCCGAGGTTCCCTTGGGCTCCGGATAGGCGACGGCGGGGAAGCGCGGCACATTGCGCGACAGCGGACGCTTTTCGTTGACCCATTTCCGGCGCCCGCCATCGAGCAGGCGCAGGTTTTTATGTCCTGCCATGGTGAACGCCCAGAATGCATAGCTGCCGTACTGGACGGGATCGCCGTACAGCACAACGGTCGATTGCGGGCCGATGCCCATGCCGGCGAACAACTTCGCCATTGCCGCCGGCGTAACGAATTCGCGTTCGGATTCGTGCCAGCACGCCGTCTTCCAGTACAGCCACATCGCGCCCGGGATATGCCCCTCGTGATAGACCTTATCGTCGCGCAGCGAACAGACCTCGACGATGCGAAGGTCGGGATCGGCAAGATGATCTTGCAGCCACTCAGTGGAGACGAGGGACGACGAAGCCATAGGAAGTGCTCCCTTACATAGATTCTTGAATCGATCGGCCTTGCGGCGGGCTCTTTAGTTGTCGCGGATCTTGACGACCACCTTGATGGCGTTGTCGATGCGATCGCGGCTGTATTTGAAGGCCGTCGGCAGATCTTCCATTTTAAACGTGTGGGTGTGGATGATTTTGGGTTCGAAGCGCTTCATGGCGACCAGGGCCGCCGCGCGATGGGTCGCGCTTTTGCCCTCGCCACGGATGCCGAAGACCGAAATGTGATTGCGCACCAGCTTGCCGAGGTCGACCGGCACCGGCTCGTTGGCAAAGCCGATCAGGCAGATCTTTCCGCCGCGCATCACCATGTCCATGCCGTCGTTCAATCCATTGGGATTGCCGGAGCATTCGAGGACGTAGTGCGCGCCTTTGCCCTTGGTGATGCGCTTGACCGCCTCGACCGGGTTTTCCGTATTGATATTGATCAGGTGGTCCGCGCCGAGGCGCTTGCCGAGGTTCAATCGGGTGTCGCGCGTTCCGGTGAGAATGACCGGGTTTGCTCCCAATGCCTTGGCCACGGCCACGCCCATGAGCCCGATCGCGCCCGGTCCGGTGACGACCACGGTTTGTCCGGCTATCAGGCCGCCCAGCGTGTCG
>CANKBJ010000055.1 GCA_947479905.1 Bradyrhizobiaceae bacterium | reverse complement strand
CGATCGCGGAGCGATCAGATGTGATAGGTCTTCAACGGCGGGAAGCCGTTGAACGCCACCGCCGAGTAGGTCGACGTGTAGGCGCCGGTGCCTTCGATCAGCACCCGGTCCCCGATCTCCAGGCTGACCGGGAGCGGGTAGGGCTGCTTCTCGTACAGCACGTCGGCCGAATCACAGGTCGGACCGGCGAGCACGCACGGCGCCAGGGCGTCGCCGTCCCGCGTCGTCTTGATCGGATACCGGATCGACTCGTCCATCGTCTCGGCCAGACCGCCGAACTTGCCGACGTCCAGGTAGACCCAGCGCACGTCGTCTTCCTCGCTCTTCTTCGAGACGAGGACGACTTCGCTTTCGATCACGCCGGCGTTGCCGACCATGCCGCGGCCCGGTTCGATGATCGTTTCCGGGATGCGGTTGCCGAAGTGCTTCCGAAGCGCTTTGAAGATGGCGTTGCCGTAGGTTTTCACCGTCGGCACGTTCTTCAGGTACTTGGTCGGAAAGCCGCCGCCCAGGTTGACCATCGACAGGTTCATGCCGCGCTCGCCGCATTCCTTGAACACCGACGCGGCCGAGGCGAGCGCACGGTCCCAGGCATGCTGGTTGCGCTGCTGCGAACCGACATGGAACGACACGCCATAGGGCTCCAGGCCCGCCTTGAGCGCGTGCTCGAGCACATCGACCGCCATGCCCGGCTCGCAGCCGAACTTGCGCGACAACGGCCATTCGGCGCCGGCGCAATCCGAGAGGATGCGGCAGAACACCTTGGAACCGGGCGCCGCGCGGGCAATCTTGTCGACCTCGGCCTGGCAATCGACCGCGAAGAGGCGGATGCCGAGCGCGTAGGCGCGCGCGACGTCACGTTCCTTCTTGATCGTGTTGCCGAACGAGATGCGGTCGGGCGTGGCGCCGGCCGTCAACGCCATCTCGATCTCCTGGACCGAGGCGGTGTCGAAGCAGGAACCCAGCTTGGCGAGCAACGCCAGCACTTCCGGCGACGGGTTTGCCTTCACGGCGTAGAAAACGCGCGTGTCCGGCAACGCCTTCGCGAAGGTGTTGTAGTTGTCCTTGACCACGTCGAGGTCGACGACCAGGACGGGGCCTTCGTCGACGCCGCGCTCGCGGCGGTCACGCAGGAATTCACGGATGCGCTCGGTCATCGAACACACTCCCAGCTCAAGGAACGGCTCTAGCCGTTCGATTTCGAGGTTTAGGAGCCCTCAGTACGGTGCGCGATGGGGACGCAGCCGTGCCTTGTGCTCTTCAACCGCAAATACTGCCTTGGCTTGGAGGGGGTAACCCCGCCGCACTGCTGGCAAAGATGGACAAGCCTCATCGGTGACCCGTCGCTGGCGGTGGAAGGCCAGCAGAGACCAAAGAAGCCCGCTCCGTCGTTGCTTTAAGTCGCGTCCCCTGCGGAGAGCAGAGTGCGCCGGTTTCGCCTCCGGCTGCCAATCAGAAGACTTGAGGCTACTTACTTTTCCCGTAGGAGAAGCTCGCTTACCTCAGGCGGCTGGCGGGCCTCTTGTCCCGCTACCTACCGATTGACACACGACCACAGGCACGTGCGAAATTGGGCAAAACTGAAATAACATTATTCTCGCGGAGTGCAAGAGAATTTCTTCTCCGCACCGCAAATCTTCCTTAACAACTCAAGAGACGGCCGACGCGCGTCGCGTCAGGCGCGCGCGGTGAACGGCTCGATGCGGTGCGCGTAGCGGATGAACTGCGCCATCACGACGGCGCCGCCGAGCACGAAGATGCCGTCGAGGATGCGCTGGCCGGTGGTGCCGAGATCGAACAGAGTGGCGAGCGCCCAGGAGCCGGCGAAGGCCGCGCCGAACACTTCGGCGCCGATCAGAATGGCGGCGCTGATGACGGTGACGACGTTGAGCCAGACGATGCGGCGGCTTTGGGCCATGGCGTTTTCCTCTGAAGGTGGCCGCAATCAACCCGAATTTGGCCCATGAATCAACATGAATCGGGCCGGTGGCGAACTTCGTTTCTTTGATCTGCCGCATGGCAAAGGGGCGGTTTTGCTGGATATGTGGCGCGATGACGGCACAGCGAGCGCTCAGCGTCAGCCGACAATTCCTGGCCGCCTTGGTCGCTCTCGGGCTGGCGGCGGGCGTTGTCCTGCGATTTGCCGGCCATGGCGCGTGGTCGGGCCCGGTCTGGACAGCAGTGACGCTGCCGGTGCTGGCGGTGCTTGTCGTCCAGATTGTCACCTCGCTGCGGCGCGGCGACGTCGGGCTCGATATCGTCGCGGCGCTGTCGATGAGCGCCGCCCTGGCCTTCGGCGAGAGCCTGGCGGCGGCCATCGTGGCGCTGATGTATTCGGGCGGCCAGTTTCTCGAGGCCTATGCCGAGCGCGCGGCGCGCCGCGAGATGACCGCGCTGCTGTCGCGGGTGCCGCGCACGGCGCTGCGACACCGTGACGGGCGGCTGGAGGAGGTCGAACTCGATCTGATTGTGCCGGGCGACCGGCTGCTGATTCGGCAGGGCGACGTGGTGCCGGTGGACGGCACGGTGGCGGTGGGCGTGGCCATCCTCGACCAGTCGGCGCTGACCGGCGAATCGCTGCCGGTGAAGCTTGTCGCTGGCGAGCCGGTTCTCAGTGGTTCAACGAATTCGGGCGACGCCTTCGATCTCCTGGCCGCGCGGCTGGCCGCGGAAAGTACCTATGCCGGCGTCGTCCGGCTGGTCGAGGCGGCGCAGCATTCGCGCGCGCCGATGGCGCGGATGGCCGACCGCTTTGCCATGGTCTTTCTGGCTGTGACCTTGGCGCTGGCCACCGCCGCCTGGTGGCTGACCGGCGACCCGATCCGGGCGGTCGCGGTGCTGGTGGTGGCGACGCCGTGCCCGCTCATTCTGGCGGTGCCGGTGGCGCTGGTGTCAGGACTGTCGCGCGCGGCCAAGCTCGGTATTCTTATCAAAGGCGGCCGCGCCATTGAGATGCTGGCGCGGGTGGCAGTGCTGGTCATTGACAAGACCGGCACGCTGACCGTCGGTCAGGCCAGGATCGTTGCCACACGGGTCTTCGGCGGCGTCGACGCCGACGAGGTGCTGCGGTTGGCCGCCTCGCTCGATCAGGCTTCCAAGCACATTATCGGTCAGACCATCGTCGCCGCGGCGCACGCCAAAGGAATGTCTCTGGCGATTCCCACGGACGTGGTCGAGACCGCCGGCGAAGGCGTCGCTGGCCGTGTCGAGGGTCGCGAAGTGTTGGTCGGCGGCCTGCGCTATGTCGCCGGCAAGATCGGTGGCGACGGCCATCCTGTGTTCGACCACGACCGCCCGCCGGGCGCGCTGGCGGCGGCGGTGGCCGCCGACGGCAAATTGATCGGCGTGCTGGTCCTGGCCGACGAACTGCGCGCCGGAACCGAGCAACTGCTGGCCTCGCTGCGGCAACTGGGGATCGAACGCATCGTGCTGGCGACCGGCGACCGGCACGACGTCGCCAAATTCGTCGGCGAAGGCCTTGGCCTCGACGCAGTGCGTTCCGAACTCACGCCCGACCAAAAGGTGCTGCTGGTGCTGTCCGAACGCAAAAACGGCCCGGTGATGATGATCGGTGACGGCGTCAATGACGCGCCTGCGCTCGCCGCCGCCGATATCGGCATGGCCATGGGCGCCAGAGGCACGGCGGCGTCGGCTGAGGCCGCCGATGTGGTGCTGCTGGTCGATCGCCTCGACCGCGTGCTGCCCGCCATCGGAATCGCGCGCCGCTCGCGCCGGATAGCGCGGCAAAGTGTCGTCGCCGGCATCGGGCTGTCGGTCATCGCCATGGTCGCAGCGGCCTTTGGCCTCATCGTGCCGGTCGAAGGTGCGCTGTTGCAGGAAGTCATCGATGTCGCGGTGATCTTCAACGCGCTGCGCGCTTTACGTGGTTGAAGCGCTTAACGCGCCTCCCGCTTTGGGCGGCTGAGGTTCCGTCGCGCCGCGACATTGCCTTATTGGAACAGGAACGGCGGCGGCCTTGGCGCATTGACGTTGCGACCGGCGACGCCGGCATCAATCACGCACAAAATACCGAGGAGTAGCCCGATGGGTCTGTTCAGCAAGGACATCAAAACCATGAACGATCTGTTCGTTCATACGCTCAAAGACATCTATTACGCCGAAAACCAGATCGTGAAGGCGCTGCCTGACATGATCGACAAGGCGACGGACGCCGGCCTCAAGCAGGGGTTCCAGTCGCATCTGAGCGAAACGAAAAATCACGTCCAGCGCCTCGAGCAGGTGTTCAAGATGCATGGCGTCAAGATCGAGGGCGTCAACTGCCCGGCGATCGACGGTATCCTGAAGGAAGCCAACGAAGTCAGCGGCGAGGTCGAGGACAAGGCGGTGCTCGACGCGGCGCTCATCGCCATGGCGCAGGCGGTCGAGCATTACGAGATGACCCGCTACGGCACCCTGATAGCCTGGGCCAAGCAGCTTGGCCGGCCCGATTGCGCCGCCGTGCTTGAGCAGAACCTCAAGGAAGAGAAGGCGGCCGACCAGAAGCTCACGGGTCTGGCCGAACGCGGCATCAACGCCAAGGCGGCCTAAGCTGGTCGCGTAGGTAAACGGCCGCGGCCAACCGCGGCCAGCTGCCCGAACGGGCAGCAAGATCGTTGCGGGCCTCTTGGGGTCGCTGACGATCCGAAAAGACCCTGGCCCGGCCAGGGTCTTTTTGTTTGTGGTCGGAGCGGACTTCCTAATCCGTCGCTTTGGCCTTAGATGAACGGCATGACCCAATCATCGACCGCTCAGAACCCCGCCCAAAATCCGCTGCTTGCCGACTGGACCGGCGCCTTCGGCCTGCCGCCTTTCGCGACGTTGACGCCCGAGCATTTCCGGCCCGCTTTCGACAGAGCGCTGGCCGCGCACCGCGCCGAGCTGGAGGCAATTTCCGCCAACCCGGCCGCGCCCACTTTCGACAACACTATTGTCGCGCTGGAAAAAAGCGGCCGCGACCTCGACCGGGTCGCCAATGTGTTCTTCGTCAAGGCCGGCGCCGACACCGGCGAGGCGATCGAGACAATCGAGCGCGATATGTCGCCGCTGCTCGCGCGCCACTCCAACGCCATGTATCTCGACCGCGCGCTCTATGCCCGCATCGGCGACCTTTACGCCTGCCGCGCGACGCTCGACCTGACGCCTGAACAGGCGCGCGTGCTCGACCGCTATCACACCCGGTTCGTCCGCGCCGGCGGCGCGCTCAAGCAGGCCGCGCAGGATCGCCTTGCCGCGATCAACGAGCGCCTGGCCACGCTCGGCACCCAGTTCGGCCAGAACGTGCTGGCCGACGAGAAAGCCTATGCGCTCATTCTTGACGAGGCCGATCTGGCCGGCTTGCCGGATTTCGCCCGCGCCGCCGCGTCGGCCGCCGCCGAGGAGCGCAGCCACAAGGGAAAGTACGCCATCACTTTGGCGCGCTCATCCTGCGAGGGCTTTCTCCAATTTTCGTCGCGGCGCGACCTGCGCGAAAAAGTATTCAGCGCCTGGATCAAGCGCGGCGAGAATGGTGGCGCAACCGACAACCGCGCGCTGATCGCCGAGATGGTGGCTTTGCGCGGCGAGCGCGCCAAGCTGCTTGGATTTGCCAGCTTCGCCGATTACCGGCTCGACGATTCCATGGCGAAAACGCCAAAGGCGGCGCGCACGTTGCTCGACAATGTCTGGGGCCGCGCCAAACTAAAGGCGGGCAAGGAGCGCGACGCGCTGCAGGAGATGATCGCGCAGGAGGGCGGCAATTTCGCGCTGGCCCCGCACGACTGGCGCTACTACGCCGAAAAGCTGCGCAAGGCGAAATACGACCTCGACGAGTCCGAGATCAAGCCGTACTTCCAACTCGACAGGATGATCGACGCCGCCTTCGAGACCGCGACGCGGCTGTTCGGCCTGAACTTCAAGCCGATCGAGGTGCCGCTCTATCACCCGGACGCGCGCGCCTGGGATTTGACGGATGCCGCCGGAAAACATGTCGGCCTGTTCATCGGCGACTATTTCGCCCGCGGCTCGAAACACTCCGGTGCCTGGATGACGTCGCTGCGCGATCAGGAAAAGCTCAGCGGCAACATTCGCCCGATCATTCTCAATGTCTGCAACTTCTCCAAGCCCGCCGCCGGGCAACCGGCGCTTTTGTCTTTCGACGACGCGCGCACTTTGTTTCACGAATTCGGCCACGGCTTGCACGGCCTGTTGTCGAACGTGACCTATCCGCTGCTCGCCGGCACCGCGGTGTCGAGCGACTTCGTCGAATTGCCGTCGCAGCTTTATGAGCACTGGCTCGAAGTGCCGGAGATCCTCCAGAAATACGCGCGCCACGCCAAGACCAACGAACCAATGCCCAAGGCGATGTTCGACAAGCTCTTGGCGACGCGCACCTACGGGCAGGGCTTTGCCACCATCGAATACACATCCTGCGCCTTGGTAGATCTCGACATTCATGCGCTGCCCGACACCGCCGCGCTCGATGTCACAAAGTTCGAGCGCGACACGCTCGCCGCGATGAACATGCCGGCGGAAATCGTCATGCGTCACCGCCTGCCGCATTTCCAGCATCTGTTCTCCGGCGGCGGTTATGCAGCCGGCTATTACTCTTACATGTGGTCGGAAGTGCTCGACGCCGACGCCTTCGAGGCCTTCTCTGAGACCGGCAATGCTTTCGATCCGGCAATGGCGCAAAAGCTGCGCGACTTTATCTACTCAGCCGGCAACCTGCGCGATCCGGGCGAGGCCTATGTCGCCTTCCGCGGCCGGCTGCCGTCGGTCGAGCCGCTGTTGAAGAAGCGCGGGCTGGCCGATGCGGCGTAAATGACATTGGACCTCCACACCGCCGGCCATCGCAAGGGCGTCGTCTGCGCGCCGCATGCGCTCGCGGTCGAGGACGGCCGCGCCATCCTTGAGGAAGGCGGCAACGCCATCGAGGCCATGCTGGCGATGGCGGCCTCGATCGCCGCCGTCTATCCGCATATGAACCACATCGGCGGCGACGGCTTCTGGCTGATCCGCGAACCGAACGGCCGCGTCCGCGCCATCATGGGCGCGGGGCGCGCCGGCGCGAAGGCGACGCCGCGTTTTTACAAAGACGCCGGCCATTATGACATTCCGGCGCGCGGACCGCTCGCCGCGCTCACCGTGCCCGGCGCCGTCGCCGGCTGGATGCTCGCGGTCGAAGCGGCGAAAGCGCAGACCGGCAAGGGCATCAACAAGGGCGCATCGCGCCTGCCGCTGCATGTGCTGTTCGACGCCGCCATTCGCCGCGCCCGCGACGGTTACAAAGTGACACGCAGCCAGGCGCAACTGACCGTCGATAAATATGCGGAGCTGGAAACAGCGCCCGGCTTTCTCAACGCTTTTCTGATCGACGGCAAGCCGCCGGAAGCGGGCGCTGTTCTCAAGCAGATCAAATTCGCTGAAACGCTCGAGCATCTCGCCAAGGCCGGCCTGCAGGATTTCTATCGCGGCGATGTCGGCCGCGAGATCGCCGCCGATCTGGAGCGCATCGGTTCGCCGGTGACGCGAACTGACCTCGAAAAATATGAAGCGAAAATCGCCGAGCCGCTCAGCGTCAAGATCAATGGTGCGACGCTCTACAACACGCCGCCGCCGACGCAGGGGTTGGCCTCGCTCATTATCCTGGCTTTGTACGACCGCTTGCGCGTACCCGACGCGGAAAGCCTCGCGCATATCCACGGCTTGATTGAATCCACCAAGCGCGCCTTCCTCGTCCGCGACCGCGAGGTCACCGACCCCGATCATATTGACGGCAATCTCACCCGCTATCTCGATGCGCCGTTCCTCGACATTGAGGCGACCAAGATCGAAATGAAGCGCGCGGCGCGCTGGCCGTCGCCAGAGGCGCGCGGCGACACCATCTGGATGGGCGCGGCGGATTCCTCCGGCCTCGTCGTATCCTACATCCAGTCGATCTACTGGGAGTTCGGCTCCGGCTGCGTGCTGCCGGCGACCGGCGTGCTGATGCAGAACCGCGGCTCCAGCTTCTCGCTCGATCCGAAAGCGGTCAACGCGCTGGAGCCCGGCCGCCGCCCGTTCCACACGCTCAATCCGGCGCTTGCCGCGCTCAAGGACGGCCGCATCATGGCTTATGGCACCATGGGCGGCGACGGCCAGCCGCAGACGCAAGCCGCTGTGTTCACACGCCACGTCACCTACAGGCAGCCGCTCGACAAGGCGCTCGACGCGCCGCGCTGGTTGCTCGGCCGCACCTGGGGCTCGAGCCAGACCAACCTGCGCGTGGAAAATCGCTTCGACGGCCATCTGATCGACCGGCTGATGTCGGCGGGCCACGACGTCGCGGTCTTGGACGAACCCTATTCCGACACGATGGGCCACGCCGGCGCTGTCATCTTCCACCCTGACGGCACTTTGGAAGGCGGCCACGACCCGCGCGCCGATGGCGGCGCGGCGGGGGTGTGATTTTCTTATCCCTCCCCTGAAAGGGGAGGGTCGTCCGCCGAAGGCGGGCGGGGTGGGTCATCTCTCCGCATCGCGCTATTCCCCCACCCGGCTCGCTAACGCTCGCCACCCTCCCCCTGTGGGGGAGGGATAAGAGGGCCGCCTCGTTTATGCCGCACTCCGTGATAATGTGCCGACTATGAAACTTCGAATCCTCATTGCCGCCTTGCTCAGCCTCGCCTTCGCCGCGCCGGCCTTGGCTCATCCGCATGTCTGGGTGACGATGCGCTCCGAGGTGCTGTACGCAGCCGATGGCACGGTGACCGGCGTGCGCCACGCCTGGTCGTTCGACGACATGTTCTCGGCCTTCGCCACGCAGGGCTATGAGAGCAAGGTCAAAGGCCAGTTCACGCGCGAGGAACTGGCGCCGCTCGCCAAGGTCAATGTCGAGTCGCTGAGGGAATACGACTACTTCACTTACGCCACCGTCGACGGCAACAAGGTCAAGATGACCGAGCCGCTGCCGGATTACTACCTCAGCTTCGACAATCAGGTGCTGACTTTGCACTTCACCATTCCCTTCGAGAAGCCGGCGAAGGCGAAGCGGCTCAATGTCGACATCTACGACCCGACGATCTTCGTCAATTTCGAATTCGCCAAGAAGGACGCCGTGTCGCTGTCCGGCGCGCCTGCCGGCTGCAAGCTCGACACCGTGCTGCCGCGCGAAATGACCTATGCCGAGGGCAAGAAGCTTTCGGAAATTCCCGCCGACCAGCCGAACACGACGATGGCTTTCGGCGCGCAGTTCGCCAACAAGATTCTGGTGAACTGTCCGTAGCCGGACGGCCATCAATTCGCGGGGACAATCGATCATGACATGGCTCGCCCGGCGCTCGGCTTTGACGCAATGTGCCGTGCTGATTGCTTTCGTGTTGCTCCTTGCCGGCCTCATCGACGCCGCCATCATTAAGGGCGCCTTGGCGCAGCCCTTTGGTGTGACGCGGCCGCCGGCGCAACTCGACAGCGGCGGCCTGACCGGCTGGGTCCTGCACAAGCAGGCCGAATTCTATCGCATGCTGTCCGGCGCCATTCGCGCCGCAAAGGCCGATGGCAGCGCCACCTGGGCGCTGCTCGGCATTTCGTTTGCCTATGGCGTGTTTCACGCCGCCGGCCCCGGCCACGGCAAGGCGGTGATCTCGTCCTATCTCGTCGCCAACGACGAAACCTGGAAGCGTGGCATTGCGCTGTCCTTTGCTTCCGCTCTGCTGCAAGCCATCACCGCGGTCGCGGTCGTCGCCATTGTCGCCATGCTGCTCGGGGCGACGTCGAAGGCGATGGGCGACACGGTGCGCGTCATCGAGGTCGTCAGCTACGGCTTGATCGTCCTGATTGGTCTGCGGCTGTTGTGGGTGAAGGGCCGCGCCTTCCTGGCGCTGCTGCGGCCGTCAACGCCCGCGCACGATCACGCGCATCACGATCATTCGCATGCGCACGATCATCGTCACGATCATGCGCACACACATGATCATGGTGACGCACACGATCACCACGACCACGCCGATGAGGCGCATGTCTGGGGCCACGCCCATGCGCCGGAGCCGCGTGAACTTGGCGGCCGCGACTGGTGGAAGCGCGGTCTGACGGCCATCGTCGCCGTCGGCTTGCGGCCCTGCTCGGGCGCGATCATCGTTCTGGTGTTCGCTTTGGCGCAGAGCATGTTCTGGACCGGCGTCGCCTCGACTTTCGTCATGGGGCTCGGCACCGCGATCACCGTCTCGGTCATCGCCACCATCGCGGTCGGCGCGCGCGGTCTTGCCGGAAAAATAGCCAAGGCCAAACCTGGCGCCGGCATGTTGCTGTTGCGCGGCCTCGAGACAGCCGCCGCCGGCTTCATCATCGTGTTCGGCGCGCTGCTGCTGATGGGTTATCTTGTTAGCGAGCGTATGATCGGCGTTTGAGCCATCGCGCATTCGCAAGCCTGCCATCGTCAGACGAGAATTGCCTCATCGCCGACTGCTGCTAGTGTGCCGGCATAGCGTTTTCGAGCGAAGTGGGTACCGGTTCGCGTGAAGAAAACGCGTCGAACAAAAATCTAGAGCGAAACATGGCCGACAATTTCTTGCGTCAGTTGGGCGTCGAGCGTCCGATCATTCTGGCGCCGATGGCCGGCGGCATCGGCTCGCCTGAATTGGTCGGCGCGGTGTCGAATGCCGGCGGGCTCGGCTCCTGGGCCGGCGCCTATGCGACGCCACAACAAATCCTCGACGCTGCCAAACAGATTCGCGCGCTGACGTCGAAGCCTTTTGCGCTCAATCTGTTCGCCGGCGGTTACGGTCTGCGCCCGGAAGTCGATGCCGCGCCGATGCTGGCCAAGGTCGCGCAGGCGCACGCCACGCTCGGCCTGCCGCCGCCGGTGCTGCCGCCCAATCCAGACAATCCATTCGACGAGCAACTCGCGGCCATCATCGAGGCGCGGCCGGCTTTGTTCAGTTTTACTTTTGGTATTCCGAGTGCCGACGCTTTGGCGCGCCTGCGCAAAGCCGGCATCCGCACCTGCGGCACGGCGACGACGCTGCAAGAAGGCCGCGTGCTGCACGACGCCGGTGTTGAATCCATCGTCGCGCAAGGCGAGGAAGCCGGCGCGCATCGCGGCACATTCATCGGTCGCATGGAAGACTCGATGGTGCCGACGCTCGAACTGACGCGCGCCATCGCCGCCGCGGTGCCGCTGCCTGTGTTCGCCGCCGGCGGCTTGATGGATGGCCGCGACATTGCCGTAGCGCTCGCCGCCGGCGCACAGGCCGGACAACTCGGCACCGCTTTTATTGTGTGCCTGGAAAGCGGCGCGGCCGAGCCGTACAAAAAGGCGCTGCGCGATGCGAAGGCGGACACCACTGTCATCACCCGCGCCTATTCGGGGCGCGAGGCGCGCGGACTGCGCAATGCCTTCATCGACATGACGACGGACGTGGAGATTTTGCCGTTCCGCCAGCAGAACGATTTGACGCGGCCGATGCGTACTGCGTCCGGCCAGAAGGGCACGCCGGAATATATTTCGTTGTGGGCCGGTCGCGGCGTCACCCGCGCGCGGGCGATGCCGGCGGCCGAGCTGATGAAAACGCTAATCGTGGAAATCGCTGGCGCGTAATTCGATCGGCTGGCCGTGCGGGGTGCGGTCGCAGGCGTGGTCCCAGGCATCGCGCGTGCGGTGCAAAGTCTGCGTCGTCGCCACGCCTTTTTCCGCGACCATGCGTTCCAGCGCCGCTAGCCAGTGCGAATAATAGGTCTCGCCGGTGTCGGGATCGCCGGCCGCTTGCGCGCGCTTGATCTCGCCGGCGAGCGCCGCCGCCCATTCGCTCCAGGTGAACAGTCCGCGGTCATACAGCGCCAGCGTCATGGCGAAGGCCTGCGCCTCCCATGGCTCCCTGAACACGGGGCCGTCTTCATCCTGCGGAATGCCCGGGACGGCGCTGGCCGCCTGCATCGCGGAGGCGTTGGCCATTACGCGCGTTCCAGATACGGCTCAAACGCTTCGATCGAAACCTTCAGCGTCGGATCGGCATCGTCGCCCCACAATTCGCGGGCGTCGAACACCACCGTATAAAGCCACTGCGGGTTCTCGCCTTTGTCATGCGCGGCGGTGTCCGGAAAAACGTGGCAGCCATTGATGCGCTCGACGACGCCACTGTGGCCGCGCACATAACGCGGCAGTCTCGTATGCGTCACCGGATTGATATTCTTCGCGCGCACTTTGTCGCCGGGCTTGAACATCGCCGGCGCTTTCGCGTCGCGGCCGAAACTGCCGCGCACCATGATGCGCGACACGTCTTCGAGCGTGAACTTGCCGCGCTTGAGCGGCGGGCTCTGCCGCAGCGAATGGCCGGCGGCGACTTCGTCGCGGCCGATCATGCCGCGCGCGACCATCTGCTCTTCGATGGCGAGATGCCACTTCTTGTAATAGGAACTGGCGAGATAGACCTCCGGCGGCAGCGACTCGCGGGCAAAACGCTGCGAGTCGATATTCAGCCCGCCATTGGCGCCCATCACGCGCACCATCGCCATGACGCGCGATTCCCATTGTTCATGGAAAGTCGGCTCGTTCGGCTCCGGCTCGACTTTGCCGAAGCCATCCATGCCGCCCATGTCGTGAACCCCGTTCACGACAAAACACCAATATCGTGCATGCCATTCATGATGCGGCCTTCGGCAGTCCAGTGCCGATCATGCTGTCGCGGGTGACGATCTCGGCGAGGCGTTCCTCGCTCCAGCCTTCGGTGCCGGCGGGGCGCATCGGCAAAACGAGAAAGCGCGTCTCGGCGGTCGAATCCCAGACGCGGATTTCGGTGTCCTTGGGCAGCGTCACGCCGAAATCGGCCAGCACGCCGCGCGGGTCCTTGACCGCGCGCGAGCGATAGGGTGACGCCTTGTACCAGACTGGCGGCAGGCCAAGCATTTCCCACGGGTAACACGAGCACAAGGTGCAGACGACCATGTTGTGCCGCTGCGGCGTATTCTCGACCGCGATCAGATGATCGCCGACGCGGCTGACATGGCCCAGCGTGCCGATGGCCTTGGTGGCATCGTCGAGCAGCGCTTGCTTGAAGGCGGGATCGGTCCAGGCCTTGGCGACGACGCGGGCGCCATTGCGCGGGCCGATCTTGGTTTGATAGGCCTCGACGATGGCGTCGAGCGCGGCCGGATCGACATAGCCTTTTTCGGTGAGCACGGTTTCCAGCGCGCGCACGCGCAACTGCGTCTCCGACAGTTCGGAATGCTCGTGGTCGTGATGATGGTGGTGGTCGTGATCGTGGGCCATGACGCGACTATAACCGAGCCGTTCGCCTAATCCCAGACGCCTTCGTGCTGCGCCGCCGCCTCGTCTTCCAGCAACGGGCCAACCACCTCGACCTTGCGCTGGCCGGAGGCAAAAACGGTGCGGCAGGGCAGGTCGAGCGTCGGATTTTCTTCGTGGTCGCCGGTCATCTCCTTCAGCCGGGTTTCCGACAGGCCATAGACAACGCGGCCGATACCAACCCAATAGATCGCGCCGGCGCACATCGCGCAGGGCTCGGCCGAGGAATACAGCGTGCACTCCGCCAGTTCGTCCGGCTCGAAGGTCTTGGACGCCGCGGTCGCCAGCAGCCTCTCGGCATGGGCGGTCATGTCGCCGTCCGGCAGGTAGCCGTTTTCGGCCTCCAGCAGCACATCGCCGTCGGGGCCGACGAGAATGGCGCCGAACGGATGATTGCCGCGCTCCTCGGCGCGCGCGGCGACCGCGAAGGCGTGCCGCAAGAGGTCTTCGTCTGTCGGTTTCATGAAGTCCGTTTGCCGATTCAATGGGGCGAAATTTAGCGGAACTCCGGCGTCTGTGCCATCATCGGACGCATGAATCGGTTTGCTAATACCGTAGATATTGTGACGACGATCCTTGGACGTGCTTCGTCCTGGCTGGTCCTCGCTGTCGTCGTGCTGCAATTCGCCCTGGTTGTGGCGCGCTACGTTTTCGGCCTCGGCTCGATCTGGCTGACCGAGGCGATCATCTATGGCCATGCCACTTTATTCCTGATGGCGTCGGCCTGGACCTTGCGCGCCGGCGGCCATGTCCGGGTCGATATTTTTTACGCCGATGCTACGCCGCGCACGCGCGCGATTGTCGACCTTGCCGGGGCGCTGCTGCTGTTGCTGCCCTTCGCGCTGGTGCTGGCCTGGCTGTCGGTACCGTATGCGGCGCGCTCATGGGCGATATTCGAGCGCTCGCAGGAGTCGAGCGGCTTGCCGCTGGTCTTCGCGCTCAAGACGCTGATCCCGCTGTTCGCCGCGCTGATGGCGTTGCAGGGCGTCGCGCAGGCGATAAGGGCGGTCAGTCTTCTTATCCCTCCCCCGCGTGCGGGGGAGGGTGACCGGCGACGCCGGTCGGGTGGGGGCAATTGATGTTTGGACTGCCCGAACTCCTTTCCATCCTCATGGTCGTTGCCGTCGTTACCGTACTGATGGCCGGCTATCCGGTGGCGCTGACTTTGGCCGGCGTGTCGCTCGCCTTCGCCGCGTTCGGCCACGCCATGGGCGCGATGGATTTTTCCATCATCGGCGCGGTGCCGCAGCGCATCTTCGGCGTGATGACCAATGACGTGCTGCTGGCGATTCCGATGTTCATCTTCATGGGCGTGATGCTGGAGCGCTCGCGCATCGCCGAGGACCTGCTCGAACGCATGGGCCGCCTGTTCGGCACCTTGCGCGGCGGTCTCGGCTATTCCGTCGTGCTGGTCGGCGCGCTGCTGGCGGCCTCGACCGGCATGGTCGGCGCGACCACCGTGACCATCGGCCTCATCATGCTGCCGGCGATGCTACGCCACGGTTACGATCCGCGTCTGGCCGCCGGCACGGTGGCGGCGTCCGCGACCCTGGCGCAGATCATTCCGCCATCGACAGTGCTTGTGTTGCTCGGCGACCAACTCAACAATTCCTATCAGGCGGCGCAACTGGCGAAAGGTTCGTTCGCGCCGAATGTGATTTCGGTGAGCGATCTTTTCGCCGGCGCGATTATGCCCGGCCTGCTGCTGGTCGGACTTTATCTCGCTTACCTGATCGCCGTCGCCGTGCTGCGGCCGGCGAGCTGCCCGGCCTTGCCGGCCGCCGATGTTCCGCCGGTGACGGGATTGTTCGAAGCCTTGTTGGCGCCGGTCCTGCTGATCGCCGCCGTGCTCGGCTCGATCCTGTTCGGCATCGCGACGCCGACCGAAGCCGCGTCGGTCGGCGCGGTCGGCGCGATCCTGCTCGCCTGGCGCAAGGCAGCGCTTGCGCCGCTGCTTAGGCCGGTGGTGGAAAAGACCACGCAGATCACGGCGATGATTTTTCTCATCCTGATCGGCGCGACATTGTTCAGCCTGGTGTTCCGCGCGCTCGGCGGCGACGCCATGGTCGAGCGCGCGCTTTCCGATCTGCCCGGCGGCGCCAATGGCGCGGTGCTCGTCGTGATGTTGGCGATGTTCCTGCTCGGCTTCGTCATGGACGCCTTCGAGATCATCTTCGTCGTGGTGCCGATCGTCGCGCCGGCCTTACTGAAAATGCCCGGCGTCGATCCGGTCTGGCTCGGCATCATGATGGCGGTGAATTTGCAGACCTCGTACATGCACCCGCCGCTCGGCCCGACCTTGTTTTTCCTGCGCAGCGTGGCGCCGCCGGAAATCACCACCCGGCACATCTATGTCGGCATTATTCCGTTCGTCCTCATCCAGTTGGTCGCTCTGCTGGTACTGTGGTTCGTGCCGGGGCTTGCTACCGCGCTGCCGCACTTTTTCTATCGCTAGTGGAACACCCACTCGATCGCGATCCAGAGCCAGATCGCGCCGGCCAGCAGTAGCGACAGGCCGACGGCGGCCGACGCCATGTCCTTGACGCGGCCGATGGCGGGGTCCTGTTCGCCGGTGAGGCGGTCGCAAAGTTTCTCGATGGCGGTATTTAGCAACTCGACCGCCATGACAAAGACCAGCGAACCGACCAGCGCCAGACGCTTGGGAAAGTCCGGGGTCAAGAACAGCGATAGCGGGATCGACAGCGCCAACAGCACAAGCTCCTGGCGAACGGCCAGATCCGATTGCGCCGCAGCAAGAATGCCTTTCCAGCTGTTGATGGTCGCACGCCAAATTCTATGCAAGCAATTCGTCCGCCCCGTCTTGCGCAAGGCGGGCAACCTAGCCAGCATCTTTTATAGTGTCCATCCCGCAATGCCGATGTAGGTTTCCCCCGCGCCGAACAGCCCTATCGCAGAGGACGTCGAATGAAAGCCGCCGATATGTTCAATCTCACCGACCGCGTCGCGCTGGTGACCGGCGCGTCGAGCGGGCTCGGCCGGCAATTCGCCCGCGCGCTTGCCGATAACGGCGCGGCGGTGGCTTTGGTGGCGCGGCGCACCGACCGGCTTCTGGACTTGCAGCAGGAAATCGAAGCCAAGGGCGGCAAGGCGCTCGCCATCGAAGCCGACGTCACTGATCGCGCCGCCATGGTCGCCGCGTTCGTTGCGGCCGAGAAGGCCTTCGGCACCGTCACCATCCTCGTCAACAATGCCGGCGTGGCGCAGCAGTCGGTGCGCGCCACCGACGTGACCCCCGAGGAATGGCGGCGCGTCCTCGGCGTCGATCTCGACGCGGTATTCTACTGGGCGCAGGAAGCCGCCCGCCGCATGATCGCCGCCGGAAGGCAGGGCGCTATCGTCAACATCGCCTCGGTCCTCGGCTTTGGCGTCTCCAAAGGCACCGCGAGCTATGCCGTCGCCAAGGCGGCGGTGGTGCAGACCACCAAGGCGCTGTCGGTCGAACTCGCCTTCAAGGGCGTGCGGGTTAATGCCATCGCGCCGGGCTGGTTCGTGACCGAGATCAATGACACCTATCTCGAAAGCGAGGCAGGTTCGGCCTTGAAGCGCGATATTCCCATGGGCCGCTTCGGCAATGAAGGCGATCTCGATGGCGCGCTTTTATTGCTGGTGTCGGATGCGGGCGCCTACATGGCCGGCGCGACCATCGTCGTCGATGGCGGGCAGGTGGTGAAAATCGCTTGAACCGGTTATCCCGCGAATAAATTCGGGGTGAAAAGGAAACGTCATGGACTTCTCATTATCGCCCGAGATCGAAGCGTTGCGCCTGCGCGTTCGCGCTTTCATCGACGAACACGTGCTGCCGCTGGAAAAAGACCCGGCCAATTTCGCCGACAACGAAAACATCCCGCACGACCGTCTCGAAGCGGTGCGCGTCAAGGCGCGCGCCGCGGGCTTATGGGCGCCGCAGGCGCCGAAGGAATATGGCGGCATGGAATTGCCGATGGTCGCCTGGGCCGCGGTCTACGAGGAAGCGGCGCGTTCGATCTTCGGCCCGCTCGCCATCCACTGCATGGCGCCGGACGACGGCAACATGAACATGCTGCGCCTTGCCGGCACGCAGGCGCAGAAGGACAAATGGCTGGCGCCGCTCGTTGCCGGCAAGGTGCGCTCGGCTTTCGCCATGACCGAACCGTCGCCCGGCGGCGGCTCCGATCCGACCATGATCCGCACCCGCGCCGAAAAGCGCGGCAACAAATACGTCATCACCGGCCGCAAATGGTTCATCACCGGCGCCGACGGCGCGGCGCATTTCATTTTGATGGCGCGCACCAGCGATGACGCGCGCAAGGGGCTCACAGCGTTTCTCTTTCACAAGGACCAGCCGGGCTGGCGCATCGTCCGCCGCATTCCGATCATGGGCCCGGAAGAGCATGGCGGTCATTGCGAGCTGGAATTCGACGGCCTCGAAATCCCTGAAGAAAACATATTGATGGGCGAGGGCGAGGGCCTGCGCCTGATGCAGGTGCGGCTCGGGCCCGCGCGCTTGACGCATTGCATGCGTTGGACCGGCTTCGCCAAGCGCTGCGTCGAGATCGCGCAGGATTACGTCGCCGAGCGCGAAGGCTTCGGCATTAAGCTCGCCGATCGCGAAAGCGTGCAGATGAAACTCGGCGAGATCGGCCAGCAGATCCAGATCGGCCGGCTCCTGACCATGCACGCAGCCTGGATGCTCGATCAGGGTGGCCGCGCCCGCAAGGAAGTGTCGATGGCCAAGGTCCATGTCGCCGAGACGCTGCACAAGGCCGCCGACATGGCGATCCAGTTGCAGGGCGCGCGCGGCTATTCCAAGGACACGATCGTCGAATGGATTTACCGCTACGCCCGCTCGGCCAAACTGGTCGACGGCGCTTCCGAAGTGCACATGATGGTGCTGGCGAAATTCATGCGCAATGAGGGCCGCGACTTCTGGCAATGGGGTCCGGGCGAGGGGCGCAAGAACGCGCCGTAGTCTGCTCTTTCACTTCTGGGCAAAGCGTGGCTAATGTCCGGCGCGCCGGGCATCGGCGCTTTCAGGACGTGAAACATGCCAGTTCAGTCGACGCCGATCAAAATCGTCATGGGCGGCTACGGCCCGGCCAATACCGGCTTCAGCAAATCGCTCAAGCT
>CANKBJ010000054.1 GCA_947479905.1 Bradyrhizobiaceae bacterium | reverse complement strand
TTTCAACCTGTCGAAATTCCCGGCGGTCGAGAACGATCTGGCGACGTCTTACACGGTCGCGCCCGATCTCATGACCTATACGTTCAAGCTGACGCCGAACGTGAAATTCCACGACGGCACGGCGCTCACCTCCGCCGACGTCAAGGCGACCTACGACCGCATGCGCAACCCGCCGGCCGGCGTGGTGTCGACACGCCAGGCGACCTTCGCCGATATCGGCTCGATCGAAACGCCCGACCCGCTCACCGTCGTCTTCAAGATGAAGGCGGTGAACGCATCGATGCTCGAGCATTTCGCCTCGCCCTGGAACGTCATCTACTCCGCCAAGGACCTTGCCGAGAACCCGGCCGGGCCGCGCACCAAGATCAACGGCACCGGCCCGTTCATCTTTGTCGAACACGTCAAAGGCAGCCACGTCGCCGGCAAGAAGAACGACGCCTATTTCAAGAAAGGCTTCCCCTATCTGGACGGCTTCAAGGGCATCTTCACGCTGCAGGCGGCGGCGATGCTCAATGCCGTGCAGGGCGGTCAGGTGCTCGGCGAATTCCGCGGCATCTCGCCGGCCGAGCGCGACCGCCTGGTGCAGACCATGGGCGACAAGATCCGCATCGAAGAGTCGAGCTGGACGCTCAACCTGCTCGTTTGCTTCAACGTCGACAAGAAGCCGTTCGACGACGTGCGGGTGCGCCGCGCATTGCTGATGGCGATCGACCGCTGGGGCGGCAGCGTCGGCCTCTCCAAGATTTCGACCTTGCGCTCGGTCGGCGGCGTCATTCGCCCCGGCTCGCCATTCGCAACGCCGGAAGCCGAACTGGTCAAGCTGCCGGGCTTCTCCAAGGACATCAAGAAGTCCCGCGAGGAAGCCAAGAAGCTCCTGAAGGAAGCGGGCCACGAGAACCTGAAGTTCACCTTGTGGAACCGCAACCTGGCGATGCCCTATACGCCGGCCGGCATTTTCCTGGTCGATCAGTGGCGGCAGATCGGGGTCGAAGTCGAACACAAGCAGTCCGACACCGGCGCCTATCTGGCGACCA
This sequence comes from Bradyrhizobiaceae bacterium, assembly GCA_947479905.1. GTDB lineage: Bacteria > Pseudomonadota > Alphaproteobacteria > Rhizobiales > Xanthobacteraceae > Pseudolabrys. Next base: position 17,529 of record CANKBJ010000054.1, on the reverse strand, counting down.
TGAACGCCGGCAACCATGACGTGGCGATCGACTTCTCCAACCTGTTCATGGACGATTCGAGCCTCGGTCTTGCCAAGTATCTGTCGATCGGCCGCGCGCCGGAAAACCGCTCGCGCTCGAAAGACGAGATGCTCGACAAGCTCTATGACGATCACCTGCGCGAGCGCGATCCGGAAAAGCGCAAGGCGATGATCCGCGCCTTCGAGAAGCGCGTGTTCGAGCAGGCCTACCAGCAGCCCTTGCTGTGGTGGTACCGCATCGTGCCGACGCACAAGACGCTGATGGGCTGGAAAATGTCGCCGAGCCACAACCTCGGCCAGCAGCTCGAAGACGTCTGGATGAACGTGTAAGACAATCTCCCCTCATCCTTCGAGACGCCGCGCTGCGCACGGCTCCTCAGGATGAGGCCTGCCAAATAACGACCTCACCCTGAGGAGCGACCGAAGGTCGCGTCTCGAAGGGTGGGGTCGCACCACCGACGAGAATGATCGAATGCTTCGCTACTCCATCAACCGTATCCTGCTGATGATCCCGACACTGCTCGGGGTCGCGGTGCTCGTGTTCTTCATGCTGCGGATCGTCCCGGGCGATATCGTCGAGATCAAGTTGCGCGGCGACGGCGGCACGGTCACGCAGGAAACCATCGAGCTGGAGCGCAAGCGGCTCGGCCTCGACCGTCCGCTGATCAATCAATTCGGCACCTGGATGGTCGACATGGCGAGGCTCGACTTCGGCAACTCGATGTGGACCGAGCGCCCGGTGGTCACCGAAATCGCCGGCCGGCTGGAACTGTCATTGCAGGTCGCCATCATGGCGACCATCATCGCCGTGCTGCTCGCTATTCCGATGGGCACCGCCGCCGCCTTATTCCGCGGCACCTGGATCGACTACACCGTTCGCCTGGTGACAATAGGCGGCTTGTCCATTCCGTCATTCTGGTTCGGCATGATCATCATGCTGACGCTGCTCAGCCTGTTCAACTGGCTACCGCCCATCACCTTCACGCCGATTTATGTCGATCCGGTCGCCAACCTGACGCAGTTGATCTGGCCGGCGCTGGCCGTCGGCTACCGTTACTGCGCCGTGGTGGCGCGCATGATCCGCTCGTCGTTGCTTGAAGTGATGAACGAGGATTACATCCGCACCGCGCGCGCCAAGGGCGTCTACGAGAAGCTCGTCGTCTCGCGCCACGCTTTGCGCAATGCCTTGCTGCCGGCGATCACCGTCATCGGCCTGGAATTCACCTTCCTGATCGGCGGCCTTGTGGTCACCGAGCAGGTGTTCAACCTCAACGGCATCGGCCAATTGTTCGTGCAGAGCGTGTCGCGCAACGACTTCACGCTGATCCAGGGCATGGTCATGCTGATCGCCGCGTTCTACGTGTTCGTCAATCTCCTCATCGACCTGCTCTACGCGGTGTTCGATCCGCGCATCCGGTACAACTCATGACAATCGCCGACCCGACACTTCCTCTTGCCTCTGTGAACGCGGCTGCGCCGTCGCGTCAGCCGAGCAAATTTGTCGAGTTCTGCCGCCAGCAGCCGCTCGGTGCCGCGAGTTTCCTCATCATCTTCGCGATGATGTTCGCCGGTCTCTTTTCTTCGCTGGTCGCGCCTTACGATCCGCTGAACATCGACTTCGCGTCGCTTCTGGCTCCGCCCTCGGCGGACCACTGGTGCGGCACCGACGCCTATGGCCGCGACATCTGCTCGCGGCTGATTTACGGCGCGCGCACGGCCCTGGTGATCGGCTTTACCTCGTCGTTCGTCGGCTCGTCGCTCGGCGCCATTCTCGGCATCGCGTCGGCCTATTTCGGCGGCAAGATCGACGCCTGGATCCAGCGTTTCGTCGACGTGCTGCTGGCCTTCCCGCTGATCGTGCTGGCGCTGGTGGTGGTGGCGGCATTCCGCAAATTCTCCGTCGGCGGCGTCGACATCAATCTGATCGTCGCCATCGCCATTCCGATCCTGCCGCGCGTCGCCCGCGTGGTGCGCGCCGCCGCATTGTCGGTGCGGGTCGCGCCCTATATCGACGCGGCGCGCGCCGCCGGCTATTCGCACACCCGCATCATCTTCCGCCATATGGCGCCGAACGTAGTCGCGCCCTACCTGATCATGCTGACCGCCTTCATCGCCCAGGCGATCCTGGCGGAGGCGTCGCTGTCGTTCCTCGGCCTCGGCGTCACCGAGCCGACCGCCGCCTGGGGCCTGATGCTGTCCGGCAATGCCGCCGACTTCTACCGGCAGGCCCCGTGGATGATCCTGTTTCCGGGCGCGGCGATCAGCCTGGCGGTGTTCGCTTTCAACCTGTTCGGCGACAGCCTGCGGGACTTCCTCGATCCGCGCTTCAAGGTATAAGGACGCCCGGATCGCTCGCCTTTTTGCGGTGCATCAAGGACCGCGGAAGACCTGGCCGCCAGTAATGCCGCACGAATAGCTGCAAGGAAATCCTATGTCGAAACCCCTCGCCGGTGTCCGCGTCCTCGAACTCGCCCGCATTCTGGCCGGCCCGTGGGCCGGGCAGACGCTCGCCGATCTCGGCGCCGACGTCATCAAGGTCGAGCGCAAGGGCGCCGGCGACGATACGCGCGGCTGGGGACCGCCCTTCGTCGAGGCCGCCGACGGCGGCCATCTTGGCGCCGCCTATTTCCATGCCGCCAACCGCGGCAAGCGTTCGATCGAACTCGACTTCGAGACCGAGGAAGGCCAGCGCATCGTGCGCAAGCTCGCCGCCAAGTCCGACATCCTGATCGAGAACTTCAAGGTCGGCGGCTTGCGCAAATTCGGCCTCGACTACAAAAGCCTGGCCAAGGACTTTCCCCGGCTGATCTATTGCTCGGTCACCGGCTTCGGCCAGGACGGCCCCGATGCGTCGCGCGCCGGTTACGATCTGATGGCGCAAGGCATCGGCGGCCTGATGGACATTACCGGCATGCCGGACGGCCCGCCGACCAAGGTCGGCGGCGCGGTCTCCGACATCTTCACCGGCGTCTATTCGGTTGTCGGTATCCTCGCCGCGCTGGCGCAACGCGAGCGAACCGGCAAGGGCGCCTATGTCGACACCGCTTTGGTCGACTCGACGGTCGGCATTCTCGCCAACCAGGCGCTCAACTATCTTGTGTCGGGGAAAATCCCGCAACGCCTCGGCAACGCGCACGCCAACATCGTGCCCTATCAGCAATTCCCGACATCCGACGGCTATCTCATCATCGCCACCGGCAATGACAACCAGTATGTAAAATTGTGTCATGTGCTGGGCGCGCCGGAGCTGGCCACCGACCCGGCCTACAAGGACAATGTCGGCCGCCTGAAGCACCGCGAGGAGCTGATCGCCAAGCTGACGGTGCTGACCAAAAAGATGAAGCGCGACGATCTGCTCGCCAAACTGGAAGAACAGAAAGTGCCGGCGGGCCCGATCAACAATCTCGAGCAGGTCTTCAACGATCCGCAGGTCATGGCACGCGGCATGAAGCTCGATCTGCCCAGCGCCGCCGCCAAGGGGGGCAGCATCCCGGGCGTGCGCACACCGATCGTGATCGACGGCTGGCGCGCCGCTAGCGAACGGCCCTCGCCGCGGCTCGGCGAGCACACCGCGGAGATTTTGAGGGAAATCGGCGAAGGCTGATCGTCACGCCGGCGGCTAAGGCCTTGATGCGACTCACTTTCGCCTGCAACCCGGCGATTGTCACCGAAATACAACACGCCGAATCAATCGTGATGGCTAGGTTATCCACAGGTAGTTCGATGCCACCCGACTCAGATACGCATTGAGCGTTCAGGGCTCGATTCGGGGGGAAAACATGCGCTCGGAGACGGCCGACTATCGAGTCTCGCAGTCCGACCAGCGTAACGATCAAAACCGGCCGAACGAAAAAAGCCTGCTGACGCCGGCACGGCGCGCCGCGCTCGACGCGCTGGAACGGGAATTCGAGGAACTGTTGCAGCAAGCCGCGCGCTGATCCGCCGGTCCGGCTGGGTTCGCAACGCATTGTATCATCGGCTATTATCCAACGGCGGCGGCTTTTCGCCGCCGTTGCCGTTTGGACCCCACGCCATGGAAGCCGATGCCCTCCGCCGCCTGCATTATGCCACCGCGATTGCCTGCGGGGTGTTCGCGGCGCTGGCGGTACACATTGCTCTCACGGTTTTCGGCGCGGGGCTCGATACGGTTTTGCGCGACGCCGCCGCCGGGCACCGGCAGCAGGTCGCCTCGGCGCTGGCCTGGTGGGCGATCGCCGGCGCCGGTTTCGTCGGCGGCTGGGGTACCGGCGCCTATCTGATCGCGGCGGCCCGCGAACGCGATTTCGTTTTCCGGCTGGCGCAACGCTTCCTGATCGCGGTGGTGTTCGCGGTCGCCACCGCCGGCGGCATCATGAGCAAGAGCGGCAATCTCGGCGGCACCCTTGACGTCATCGCCGGGCTGACCTCGCTTGCGCTCGGTCTGGTCTGCGCCTTTTGCGGCGCCCGGCTCGCCTATCTCAACGCCGAACAGGTTTAGGGCGTATCGGTGATCATCGGGTTCGGCCGGTGCTTTGGCTTCTTGTTTTTCCTAGGGCCTTTGTGCTTGGCGAACGTATTGCCTTTGGAGAAATGCGGCTTTCCGTCATCGCGCTTGGTGAAGGCCGGTTTGCTGTCGTCGCGGCGCGGCGCGCTGTCGGTCGGCGGCTTGTGGTCGTAATGCGTCTTCTTGGCCGTATAGGGTTTCTTCTCGAAGCCCGGCCTGGTGCCGAATTCGCGCTTCTTGGCGTAGTCCGGCTTTTTCTTGTCGTAGTCCGGCTTGCTGTCGAAACGCGGCTTGTTGCCGAGATACGGTTTCTTCTCGAAGCGCGGTTTGTCGACGAACACCGGCTTGTCTGAAGCGCGCGGTTCGAACTTCGGTTCAACCTTGGTTTCAAACTTCGGCTCAATCTTCGGCTCAACCTTGGGCACGACGGGCGGCGGGTTCACTTTGACGGCTAAGGCCTCGCCCTGCGGACCATTCGGCAGCGCGGTGATGACGTGCTGCTCCTTGTCCGGGCGCTGGATCTTGGTGGTGAACTTGTCGGCCGCGTCCTTGGCGATTTCAAATTCCGAATGGTCTTCGTAAATCCGGATCGCGCCGATCTCGTCCTTGTTGACGCCGCCGCGGCGGCAAATCATCGGCAGCAGCCAGCGCGCCTCGGCCTTTTTCTGCTTGCCGGCGGACACGCGAAACCAGACGCTGCCGCCCGGCAGAGTTTCGCGGGCGCGCGGCTTGCGCTCGCTGCGCTCTTGACGATCTTGCGGCGCGTAATTGTCATCGCCGCGCTGCGAGCGGCTGTCGCGGCCGCGGCTGCGATCGTTGCGTTCGGCAAAGCGGTCCTGGAAGCGATCCTGGCCGGGATCGAGAATGTCCTCCGGCGCTGGCAGGCGCGCGCGATAAAGCCGCGCCAGCGCCGAGGCAATGGCTTCCGGCGTGCGCTCGGCGAGCAGGGCGCGCGCCAGCGTCAAATCGTCCTCGGTCGGCTCTTCGGTAAACAGCGAATCCTGCATCATGCGCTGCTGATCGAGAAGGCGGATTTCCTCGGCCTGCGGCGCATTGCCCCAGACCGCCTCGATGCCGGCGTTCTTCAGCAATATCTCGGCCTTGCGGCGGCGCGCCGGCGGCACCAGCATGACGCTTGTGCCCTTCTTGCCGGCGCGTCCGGTGCGGCCGGAGCGATGCTGCAGCACTTCCGAATCGTTCGGCAGATCGGAATGGATAACGAGGCCGAGATTGGGCAGATCGATGCCGCGCGCGGCGACATCGGTCGCCACGCAAATGCGCGATCGGCCGTCGCGCAACGATTGCAGCGCGTGGGTGCGTTCGTTCTGCGACAATTCGCCGGACAGCGCCACCACCGAGAAGCCGCGCTCCAGCAACGCCGCCTGCAGATGATTGACCGCGTTGCGCGTGTTGCAGAACACGATGGCGCTCGGCGATTCGTAATAGCGCAGCACGTTGACGACCGCGTGCTCGATGTCATGGGTGGCAACGCGGATGGCGCGATACTCGATATCGGCATGGCCGCCGGCGTCACCCGCGACTTCGATGCGTACCGCGTTCTTCTGATATTGCCTGGCCAGCGCGACGATGCCGCGCGGCAAGGTCGCCGAGAACAGCAGCGTCCGCCGCTCCTCCGGCATGGTCTTGAGGATGGCTTCGAGGTCTTCGCGAAAGCCGAGATCGAGCATCTCGTCGGCTTCGTCGAGAACGACGGCTTTGAGTTCCGACACATCGAGGCGGTTGCGCCGCAAATGATCGCAGAGCCGCCCCGGCGTGCCGACGACGATATGCGCGCCATCGGCCAGTTCGCGCTGCTCGCGGCGCGGGTCCATGCCGCCGACGCAGGAGACGACGCGCGCGCCGGTATACTGGTAGAGCCATGTCAGTTCGCGCTGCACCTGCAAAGCGAGTTCGCGCGTCGGCGCGACGACCAAAGCCAGCGGCTTGGCGCCATGCGCGAAGCGGCCGCTGTCGCCGAGCAGATTCTTGCCGATCGCCAGCCCGTAGGCCACTGTCTTGCCCGAGCCGGTCTGCGCCGAGACCAGAAGATCGCGGCCGCTCGCGCTGTCGGCCAGCACCGCGGTCTGCACTGGCGTCGGCTCGTTGTAATTGCGCTCAACCAGGGCGCGGTCGAGTTGCGGGCTTGTCGGTACGAATGTCACGAGATGTCAGACCTTGGGCTGGCGGCCGAATTGAAAGGACAATCGAACCGGGTGGAAGCGCCGGTGCACGGCAACGCAAGGCGCTGCCGCGATAAACGACGAATTGGGTGATGTGGAGATGCTGTAGACCAGAACAGGCAAAAGCGCCAATCGCCAGCATCAATTTTTAGCGTGTGCGGGACGATTTAATGCCAAATCGCGGCTATTCCGTGCCGTAGTGTTAATGCCGAGCCAAAACGGTGAATTGGCGCGCTCGGAGAGATTCGAACTCCCGACCCTCGGATTCGAAGTCCGATGCTCTATCCAGCTGAGCTACGAGCGCTGCAAGGGCCCTTTTAGCGCGTTTCGGCGGCTTTGCCAGTACCGCCTTGGAACGTGTCGTTATAGCGCTCGATGCAGGTTTTCAGCACTTCGTCGCCCGGCCGGGTCCACCAGTCCTTGGCCGAGAAAATCTCGATTTCGGTGGGGCCTTTGTAGCCGGCCTTTTCGATCCAGCCGCGGATGCGCGGCAGGTCGATGACCCCGTCGCCCGGCATGCCGCGGTCGAGCAGCAGGTCCTTGGTCGGCACCAGCCAGTCGCAAATGTGATAGCCAAGGATGCGCTTTTCACGACCCGCCCGCACGATCTGCGCCTCCAGATCTGGGTCCCACCACAGGTGATAGACGTCGATGGCGACACCGACGTCGTCGCCAAGCTGCCCAGCCATATCGAGCGCCTGCTTGAGCGTGTTCACGCAGGCCCGGTCGCCGGCATACATCGGATGCAGCGGCTCGATTGCCAGCGGCATCTTGCTGGCGCGCGCATGCGGTAAAAGCGCCACTATCCCGTCCAGCACCATTTGCCGCGCCGCGCCGATATCGCGCGAATCCTTCGGCAGGCCGCCGACCACCAGTACGAGACAATCGGCGCCAAGCGCCGCCGCTTCATCGACCGCGCGCTTGTTGTCGTCGATGGCGGCTTGGCGGCCGGCCGCATCGGCCGCCGGAAACATGCCCCCCCGACATAAACCGGAGACCCGCATGCCGTTGTCCTTGATCGCTTTGACCGCCGTATCGAGACCGACCGCCGCGATCTGATCGCGCCACGGATCGACGCAAGTGATGCCATGCCGCGCGCAGGCTTCCACCGCCTCGACCAGATTCCACTGCTGGCGCACGGTGGCCAGGTTGATCGAAAGACCGTCGGTTCGCATCCTCACTCCGCGTTCGGGCTAGGGGTCATTGATTGCCAGTCGGGCAGGACGGCGCTGCCGAGCCCATTCGCCTGCGTGACCGTTCGCAGCGACACCTTGCCGTCGCGTATATCAAGCCGGGCGCGGCCGTTGCCGGCGCGGCGATAGAGATCGCCATGACCGGCGAGCCAGGCGTCCTGTTCGGACTGCGGCGCGCCGGCCATGCCATCGACATAATGATGACCGTTGCGCTCGACATGCGTCGCCCCGACCATCGAGGCCAGCAGCAGATCCTGCTGCACGGCAATGCCGCCCTGCGTGGTCAGGTCTTCCGCCGACATGACGAAGCCGCCGCCGTGCTGTTCATTGTAATGCGCGACGCGGGCGCTGTTGAGCAGCGCGCGGTAAAAGCCCTTGCAGGACTTCGACGAAATTCCGTGGTAGCCGAGCGCGCGGGCGCGCGGGAACACGTCGTAATCCGAATCCGATTCGTCGATCTCGACGGCGATATCCTTTGCCAATGGATGAACCGGCTTGCTCAAGGCCTGCGCGCGGGCAATCGGCTGCTCGATCAGCAGCAGCGATGCCTTCAGCCGCGCCAGCCGCTTGTCCGCGCCGATGCGCAGCCACAACTCCAGCACGGCATCGACGTCTTCATACTGCTCGTTGCCGTCGAGCGTCACCTTGTAAGGCGCCGCCGAGCGGTCGAGGACAGTGGCGATCCGCGCCAGCCGTTCGATGTCCTCGTCGGCATTGCCGCCGACCTTGAGCTTGAAATAGACATGGCCGTAAGCGGCGATGACTTCTTCGAGGCTTTCCGGCAGTCCGTCGTCGAGGCGCTTGCCTTGCGTGTCGGCGCGCGTGATGGCGTCGACAAGACCAACCGTATGGCGCGCAAATATTGTCCCGGCAGGCTTTACGCCGCCGAGAAATTTATCGAGATCGAAGCCGGCGAGATCGGGCGTCAAGGCAGCGTCGATGCCGAGCAGATTGTCGCGCACCAGCGTGGCGGCAGGAACGCCGTCGACGCGGCCCAGCGCATCGATGATCGCGCGCTCGATCAATGCCGTGCCGAATGACGCGACCAGCCCGTTCAGGCCCGCCGCCGTGCATTCCGCGCGATGGCCGGCATTGGCAGAAGCGGTAATGCCGAAGGCGGACAGTTGCCCGGCACCGGTCATGTGTCGCAGCGCGATCGCTACGGCGCGGCGCAACTGGTTAAAATTGTCGTCGTTGGACAGCTCCGGCGATTTGTCGAACCATTTCGGCACCAGGAGTTCGGCAGCAACGCCCTCACCTTCGCGGCCATCGGCCAAACGGACGCGCGCGCGAATGAACAGTTGCGGCGCTTCGCGCAAGGTGACGACGCCGAAACGGAAAGGCAGGCGCAACGTCACCGGGCGTTCGTAGGCCTGAACTTCCAAAAGACGCAGGCGCGGGGCATTCGTCATCGCGGCAAGGCCTCCAGCAGGCCGCGCACGTAGCCGATGGCGCGCGCGGCGCAGGCCGGCCCATCGGGCACATAGACAAAGGGCTCGATGCCGCAATCGCCGGCATAGTTCTGCTGGCGCAGCGCGGCGAGGATCGGCGCAAACTCAAGCTCACCCTCGCCCGGCCCGCGCCGGTTTGGATCGTTGAGGTGGACATGCGCAATCATGCCGGTCGGCAGCCAGCGGTTGATAAGGTCCGGAATCGAGCAAGCCTCGGTCACGGCGGCCGAGCTGCAATCCAGCATGGTGCGCAACGCCGGGCTATTGATCGCGGTGACGATCCCGGCCGCTTCTTCAATCGTGTTGATGTGGTCGGTCTGCTTTCGCGACAGCGGCTCGACGCAGTAGGTCACCCCGGCCCTGGCGGCGGCTTCGCCCGCCGCCGCGAAGCAGTCGATCGCAATCTTGCGGCCTTCTTCCTCGAAACCCGGCTCGAGCTTGCGCTGATCCGGCGAACCATGCACCAGCACCTTGCCGCCGAGATCGGCGGCCAGCGCACACAGATCGCGCATAACGCCGACGGTGCGATTGCGCTGCGCCGCATCGCGCGATGTGATCGACAGGCCCGCCGGCGCGCGCATCAGATAGTGCAGGCCGGTAATAACAATGCCGGCGTCCTCAGCGGCGCGTCGCAAGGCGGCACGCTTGGCCGGGAACAAAAGATGTGGCTCATCGCCGAGCGTGAACGGCGACACTTCAAGGCCGTCATAGCCGAGTTGCGCCGCCATTTCGCACTGCTTCTCGAACGGCAGTTCAGCGATGACCTCATTGCAAAGGCCGATTTTCATGCCGGCTATACGCCCTTGCCGGCGCTGCGCCGGAACAGGCCGCCCAGCGACGACCACGCCCGCGATGTCAGGCGATTGAAGGCCGGCACGTTCATCAGGATGGTGACTGCGACCAGAGAGAACATGACGAAGGCGATGGGCCTGGAAAAGAACGGCAGCAGGTCGCCATCGGACAGCACCAGGCCGCGGCGCAGGCTCTTCTCCATCAGGTCGCCGAGCACGATGCCGAGCACCAAAGGCGCCATCGGAAAATTAAGCTGCCGCAGCATGAAGCCGATCACGCCAAAGGCCAACATCACATAAACATCGAACAGACGCGAGGCGATGGCATAGGAACCGACCGCGCACAGCACGAAGATGATCGGCATGATCAGGACGGCTGGGAACTGCAGCACGCGCACCAGGAGCTTGGTCAGCGTCAGGCCGTAGATCAGAATACCGATGCTGGCGATGAACATCATGGCGACGACTTCGTAAACGAACTGCGGATTTTCCACCATGATCAGCGGGCCCGGATTGACGCCGTGGATCAGCATCGCCGCCAAGAGCACCGCCGCCGGCGCCGAGCCGGGCACCGCCAGCGTCAGCACTGGAATCACCGCGCCCGGCACGCAGGCATTGTCGCCGGTCTCGGCCGCCATCAGGCCTTCGATCGAGCCCTTGCCGAACAGTTCCTTTTCCTTGCTGGCGCGGCGCGCGGCTGCGTAAGAACTCCACGCCGCGACGTCCTCGCCGACGCCGGGAACGATGCCGATGCCGGTGCCGATCAAGCCGGAGCGGATGATCGTGCGCCAGTATTTTGTCACGTCGATGAGCTTGGGAATAACCGTGTCATAAGCGCTGACCATGACCGGGCGCGGCGGGTCCTTCATGACCGTGATGACTTCGGCGAGACCGAAAGCGCCAACCAAAGCCGGCACCAGCGAGATGCCGCCGGACAGGTCGTGTACCTCGAAGGTGAAACGGTTGAAAGCGTAGAGCGCCTCCTGACCGATGCCGGCGATGAACAGGCCGAGAAAGCCGGCCATCCATCCCTTGATCGGGTCGTTGCCGGTGAGGTTGCCGGAAATGACGACGCCGAAGATCGCCAGCCAGAAAAATTCATAGGCGCCGAACTTCAGCGCCATTTCGCCGAGTACCGGCGTGAAGAAGGCGAGCGCGATCATGCCGATCCAAGTGCCCAGCACCGAGCCCGAGGTGGCGATGCCCATGGCGCGGCCGGCAAGGCCTTGACGCGCCAGCGCATGACCGTCGAGACATGACGCGGCTGAGGCCGGCGTGCCCGGAATGTTGAGCAGGATGGCGCTGCGGCTGCCGCCATAGATCGCGCCGACATAGGTGCAGATCAGGATCAGCAGCGCATCGGCGGACGGCAGCTTGATGGTCAATGTCGTCATCAGCGCCACGCCCATCGTCGCCGTCAGCCCCGGCAGCGCGCCGATGATGAAACCGACAAAGCAGGCAACCAGCGCATAGACGATCGACGCCGGATTCATGAATCCGAGGATCGCAGTGCCGAATCCGATCAGGCCATCGAGCATTGTGAAGCCTCAGGGCAACCGGACCAGGAACAGGTCCTGGAACGCATAATGAATGACCAGGCCGGATATGAGGCCGGTTGTGATGGCGACCAGAACGCCGCGCGGCAGAGTGCCGTCGCGGCGGCGTTCGGCGAACTGGAAAACGAAGATAAAGACCGCGACGAAGATCGCCGAGGCCAGCCAGAACGGCAGTCCGTGGCCGATCAGGCCGATGGCATAGCCGAGGCACAACACCAAAACGGCGATCAGCCGCCAGTGCTCGCGGAGGTCGACGGACGGCCAGTGCGCACCGGCCAAAGCACCGGCGCGCAACGACCGGACGATCAGCACAATAGAAGCCATGGCGATGGCGGCGCCAAGCAGGCCGGGCACCAGCCCGGGCACTGTGAAGATCGGAATCTTCAGATGCGCGAGGCGATCCATCGTCCAGGCGCCGACCATGATGGCGATGGCCAACGCCAGCCAGAATCCGCCAGCAATGAGATCGACAAAGGGCGACGGCTTTTCATCTTCCATCGTGATTGTTCCGCTACGGAGAGCTTTTTCAGGAAAGCGAAGGCCGTCCCCTTTTTCCAGGAGACGGCCTCCGTCGCTTACTTCGGAATGCCGACCGTGTCGGGCGAGACCTTCGACTTGCCGGCCTCGTGCAACTGCCAGGCCGTGGTCTTGATCGCCGGCATCGCGGCGGCGAGCGCGGCGGCGCCGGAAACCGGCGCGAACAGCGCGCCGTTGGCGGTGGCGTATTTCTTCATCGCCTCCGACTTGGCGATGACGTTTTCCCACAGCATGTCGATGGTCTTGGTGACATCCGCCGGCACGCCCTTCGGCACGAAGATGCCGAAATAGTTTGCGTCCGGCTTGTAGCCGGCGACCGACGAGGTGATCGGCGCGATGGTGCCGTAGCCTTCGAGTTCGAGCGGCTTGTCGGACAGAACGGCGAGCGGGTTGAGCCGCTTGGCGCGGATCATGTTGGCCTGCTCGACCGCGAGCTGCGTCGTCACTTCGGCTTCGCCGGACACCACGGCGATCACCGCCGGATTGCCGCCGTCATACGTGACGTGCTTATAGGTCAGGCCGAGCGCGCGGGTGAAGGCTTCGATGGCGGCATGGCCGGACGAGTTGATGCCGGCGGTCGCAACCGACACCGTGTTCGGCTTGGCCTTCATCGCCGCGATCAGGTCCTGCGGATTCTTGTAGGCCGACGATGGGTTGACGCCGAGCACCGACACGTTGACGACGCTGAGATAGAGGTTCCAGTCGGCGATCTTGGTGTCGAGCAGGCCGCTGACCGCGTAGGTGCCGAGATCCTTGGCAGCGCCGGCAGTCCATGTATAGCCGTCCTTCGGCGCTTCGACCGCGTTCTTGGTACCGATCGAGCCGGATGCGCCGGGCTGATTGACGATGACGATTTTCTGGCCGAGCGATTTTTCCATTTCAGCGGCGGCGAGGCGCGACACCTGATCGGTCGAACCGCCGGCAGCCCATGGCACGATCAAGGTGATCGGGCGATCCGGCTTCCACGGATAGTTCTGGGCAGAAGCGGCGCCGGAAAGTCCGATGGCCGCCGCGGCACTGAGCATCAAGATGCGTAACATGGTAGTTCTCCCTTGGTTGATATGTCGTCGTTTCCTGGTCGCCGGTCTAACGCCGGCTTTTTATTCGCAGCCTAAGACAATCCGTGCACCGCCAACAACTTGTTCATGCGCGAGGCCGCCAGATCGGGATCATGCAGCACGCGCGCTCTGTCGGCGAGGCGGAACAGTTCCGAGAAGTGCAGGATCGAGCGCGCGCTCTCCTGGCCGCCGACCATGATGAAGTGATCCTGGAGGCCATTGAGCCAGGCGAGGAACACGACGCCGGTCTTGTAGAAGCGAGTCGGCGCCTTGAAGATGTGGCGCGACAGCGGCACCGTCGGCTCCATGATGCCGTGAAAACCCTGCAAATCGCCCTTTGACAGCTTGGCGAGCCCGGCGGAAGCGGCCGGCGCAATGGCGTCGAAAATGCCGAGCAGCGCGTCGGAATGGCCTTCCTCGTCGCCGGCGATCAGTTCGGCGTAGTTGAAGTCGTCGCCGGTGTACATGCGCACGCCCTGCGGAAGACGGCGGCGCATCGAGATTTCCTTCTCCTTCGACAACAGTGAAATCTTGACGCCGTCAATCTTCGCGGCGTTGTCGATCATGATCTCGAGGCACGTTTCCATGGCAACCGAATGGTCCATCGACCCCCAGTATCCGGCGAGCGCGGGATCGAACATTTCGCCGAGCCAGTGGATGATCACCGGCTCTTTCACCTGCTTGAGAATGCGGCCATAGACGCGCTCGTAATCGGCCGGCGATTTCGCCACGCGCGCCAGCGCGCGCGACGCCATGACGATGAGCTGGCCGCCCATGCTCTCGACGGCTTCGATCTGCTCCTCATAGGCGCGGATGATGTCGTCGATGATCACGTCGTCGTTGACGGCGAGATGATCGGTGCCGACGCCGCAGCATATTTTCGCGCCCGGCCGGCTTTTGGCCGCGTCCAGCGCGTGCTTGATCAACAGCTTGGCGGCGCTCCAGTCGAGCCCGCCGCCGCGCTGCGCGGTGTCCATCGCCTCGGCGACGCCGAAACCGAGGTCCCACAGATAGTGCCGGAAGGCGATGGTCTTGTCCCAGTCGATATTGGCGTCGAGCCAGGGATCGTTGTCGGCCAAGGGATCGGCGACGACATGCGCGGCCGCATAAGCGACGCGGTTGAAGTTCGCGGTTTCCGCCCTGGACGGAAACTGGATCGGCTCGCCAGTGGTGTAGGCCGCGAATTTGCCGCCGGCATTGGGAAGCGAAAGGGTCGCCATTTTGCGCTCCTTAGACCTTTATTTCCGGCACATCCAGCCAGCGCCGCTCGGCCCAGCTCTTGAGGCCGAGTTCGGCGAGCTGCACGCCCTTGACGCCTTCGATCAACCCATGATTCCACGGCGTGTCGGCGACGACATGGCGGATGAAGTCTTCCCACTGGATCTTGAAGCCGTTCTCGTAAGCGATGTTGTCCGGCACATCTTCCCATTGCGCGGCGAAGTCCATCGACTGCGGCACATCGGGATTCCACACCGGACGCGGCGTGTTGACGCGCGCCTGCGTCACGCACTTCGTCAAGCCGGCGACCGCCGAACCATGCGTGCCGTCGACCTGAAACGTCACCAGGTCGTCGCGCTGCACGCGCACCGCCCAAGAGGAATTCATGTGCGCGATGACGCCACCCTCAAGCTGAAACGTCGCATAGGCTGCGTCGTCGGCATCGGCCTCGTAGGTCTTGCCGTTCTCGTCGACGCGCTTGGGGATATGCGTGGCGCCGAGACAGCTTACCGCCTCGACCTTGCCGAACAGATTGTCGAGCACATAGCGCCAGTGACACAACATATCGAGAATGATGCCGCCGCCTTCGGCCTTCTTGTAGTTCCAGCTCGGCCGCTGCGCCGGCTGGCCCCAGTCGCCCTCGAATACCCAGTAGCCGAACTCGCCGCGCACCGAGAGCATGCGGCCGAAAAATCCGGCCTCGCGCAGCATCTTGATCTTGCGCAAGCCCGGCAAGAAAAGCTTGTCCTGCACGACGCCGTTCTTGACGCCCTTGGCCTTGGCCAACTTGGCCACCGCGATCGCCTTGTCGAGCGTGTCGGCGATCGGCTTTTCGCAATAGACATGCTTGCCGGCATGGATCGCCTGCGTGATCAAGTCGGCGCGCATCTGCGTCGTCGCCGCGTCGAAGAACACTTCGTCCTTCGGATCGTTCAACGCCGCGGTGAGGTCGGTGGTGTGGCGTTCGATGCCGTATTGCTTCGCCAGCGCCGCGATCTTCTCGGCATTTCGGCCGACAAGGATCGGATCGGGCATGACGCGGTCGCCGTTCGGCAGCACAACGCCACCCTGCTGGCGGATGGCGACGATCGAGCGCACCAGATGCTGGTTGAGGCCCATGCGTCCGGTGATGCCGTACATCACGATGCCTAATCTGCGGGTTGCCACGAAGCCTTCCTCCGAAATTCAGCCGGCCTCTGGGGGCCGTTAAGTAACCATACGGTTACTATGCAGAGGCGGACCGGGGTCCGTCAAGGCCCCGGCGGAGGGCAAACGATCAGGGTTTTGTGGGTTTCAGATAAGCCAGAATGACCTCGACGATATGCTCGCCGCGCCGGGCGAGCCGCTCCGGCTCGTTGAGGTCCTCGCCGAAAATGGTCGAGAGCGTGTACCGGTTCGACATGTAGAAGAAGCCGAGCGCGGCGATGCTGATGTAAAGCTCGATCGGATCGACGCCGGCGCGGAACACCTTGGCGGCGGCGCCGCGCTTGAGCAGCACCTCGATCATGCCGACCAGCGGCGCATGCAGCGTACGGATCTGTTTCGATTTCTTCAGGTAAGCCGCCCGGTTCATGTTCTCGGTCGCCAGCAGGCTCAAGAATTCCGGGTGGTCGATGAAATATTGCCAGGTGAACAGCACCAGTCTGCGCATGCCGGCCACGGGGTCGAGCTCAGTGAGGTTGAGGCCGATTTCGGCGGCGCGGATCGCCGCGTAAGTGTGTTCGAGCACGGCGAGGTAAAGACCCTGCTTGTCGCCGAAGTAATGATAAAGCATGCGCTTGTTGACGCCGGCCCGCACTGCGATGGCGTCGACACGGGCGCCGGTCAGCCCCTTGGCGGTGATCTCGGCGGTGGCGGCGCGCAGGATCGCCGCGCGCGTGCGCTCGGGATCGCGCGTCAGGCTGACGCCGCGCGCCTTGGTCTTAGTATTGGCCTTGGACTTTGGCAGACTGCCTTCCATCGCTCCTGTTTAGCGCAAGGGGCGAAGGAGTCCTAGGCCGTGCTGGCGATCCGCCGCGCCTGCTTGTCGCCCAGGCTTTCCACCGCCCGCCCGATCATCACCAGCACTGGGCCGGGCAGCGCGGCTTGCGCCAGCAGCGCTGGCAATTCGGCGATCGGCGCGGCGACGACCTGCTGATCCGGCCGCGTGGCGCGCGCAATTGCAGCCGCCGGCGTCGCCGGATCGAGGCCCTCGGCGAGCGCGCGCGCGACCAAAGCGCCGAGCGTGCGCACCGGCATGTAAATCGCCGTCGTCGTCGCCGTGTCGGCTAAAGCGCGCCAGTCGATGTCGTCTGGCAACTGGCCGCTTTGCGCGTGGCCTGTGATGTATTGCAGCCGGCGTGAATGCTTGCGGTCGGTCAGCGACAGGCCAAGGCGCGCCGCCGCGCCCTGCGCCGCGCTGATGCCGGGCACGATCTCGACCGAAATCCCAGCCGCCTTGCAGGCGTCGAGTTCCTCGCCGGCGCGGCCGAAGATCAACGGATCGCCACCCTTGAGACGCACCACGCGCTTGCCTTGTTGGGCGAGCGACACCATCAGGTCGTTGATGTCTTCCTGCTTGCAGGACGGGCCGAAGCCTGTCTTGCCAACCAGCATCTTGCGCGCTTCGCGCCGGGCAAAGTCCAGGATGTCGCGCGACACCAGATCGTCGAACAGGATGACGTCGGCCGATTGCAGCGCGCGCACGGCGCGCAAGGTCAACAGTTCCGGATCGCCGGGACCGGCGCCGACAAGGGTGACGGAACCCGACTCGACGGCGGCACCCAGCCCCTTCACCTCGGCGATGAAGCGGGCGAAGTCGTCTTGCGTCGGCGCGCTCTCGGGATTTTTCACCGCGTGCGCGGTAAAGACCTGCCAGAGTTTGCGGCGGCCGGAGAAAGAGAGCCCGGAGAGCTTCACCGCGTCGCGCCACTTGGCGGCGGCGGCGGCCCAGTTGGCAAAGCCGTTCGGCAGCAGCGCTTCCAGTTTGGCGCGAATGGCCTGCGCGAAGACTGGAGCTGCGCCGTCGGTCGAAATGCCGATCACCAAAGGTGAGCGGTTAAC
>CANKBJ010000053.1 GCA_947479905.1 Bradyrhizobiaceae bacterium | reverse complement strand
TTGTCGGCGGCGTGGTGGCCGATCAGCGAATAGACCGGGTTGTCCTGGCCGTCGAACACCAGGATGTAGTCGTGCTTGAAATAGGCGGCGAGCCAGACGCCGGCGCGCTCGTCGGCCCAGAGCGGATCGAACTTGCGGCGGATATTCTGCGTCGCACTTTGCGAGGAGGCGACGCTGTCGATCTCGCGCAAAACGCGGTTGCCGTAATTGGCCAGCGCGCCGGAGAGCAGTTGATTTTCGTGGTCGATAGCGACTTCGTCGGCACGTTGCGCCGACGACAACACGGCGACGACGATGCAGACGATGGCGACGGCGACTATGACGCCGATCGGGACCACCACGCTCAAGCGGGCGCGATCCCAATTTGTGTACCGTTGCTGCCCGGAGGCGTAAGGCCCGGCCGCGACCGACAAATGACGTCCCCTAAAGCGTCCTGTTCTCTGGACTTTTCGCCGTTCAAGCTAGGCCGGAAAGCTTGCCAATGGCTTTCGGTATAGCCGACCCGCGCAGGGTGCGGGATTACCGGGCGCCAATTCGGCGGTTGGCGTTAATGGCGGGTAAATAGAGATTATTGGGAACTGCCAGAACCGCTGCTTCGGACGTGATTTTCGATCGCGCGACGCCGTCATTGCCGGGTTAAGCCCGGCAATGACAGAATAGGATTCAGCCCGGGCTGCGATAGGGCGGGCGCGGGATGGCGATATGGGCGGCGCGCAGCGCGCCGGACCAGCGCTCGCGCAGGTCCTGGAAATACGGCTCGCCCGGCTCGATGCGGTAATTGACTTCCGACTCGCAGGCGTCGCGCCGCGCCACCAGCAGGTCGATCGGCAGGCCGACGGCGAGGTTGGAGCGCATCGTCGAATCCATCGAGATCAGGCCGATCTTGAGCGCGTCGTAAATGTCGGTGTCGAAGGAAATGGCGCGGTCGAGCACCGGCTTGCCGTATTTGTGTTCGCCGATCTGCAGATAGGGCGTGTCGGTGGTACACTCGATGAAATTGCCGGCCGAGTAGATCATGAACAGGCGCAGGCGGCCGCCCTTGATCTGGCCGCCGAACAGAAAGCCGATGCCGTGATCGACGTCGGCTTCTTCCAGCGCCTTGCCTTCGACGCGCTGGATGGCGCGGATGGCGTTGCCGATGCGCTGCGCCGCCTTGAACATCGTCGGTGCGTTCATCAGCGTTTCGAGTTCGCCGGTTTCCGGATTTTCGATGCCTTCGGTGAGCATCGAGCGCACCGTCTGGCTCAGCGACAGATTGCCGGAGGAGGCGAGCGCCATGATGCGTTCGCCCGGCTGCGTATAGATATGCAGCTTGCGGAAGGTGGAGACGTTGTCGAGACCGGCATTGGTGCGGGTGTCCGCGATCATCACCAGGCCTTCACGCACGAGAATTCCGCAGCAGTAGGTCATGGCATCCGTCTTCTTCCGGTCGAGGCTTCAGGCGCGCGGGCAAAGTCTGCGCGCCGGTTGCGTCATGATTGGGATTGCGATTGCGACTGCCAGTTGGCGTGGTCGACGTTGATCGTCACTTTAAGCGTTTCGCCGCCGCCGCCGTAGCGGGTGCCGCGCACCGGCGCAGCACCAAGGTAATCCAGTCCGACGGCGACGCGCACATGCGCCTCGGTCGGCGATATGGCGTTGGTCGGATCGAAGCCGACCCAGCCGAGCTTGTCGACGTAAGCTTCGGCCCAGGCGTGGCCGGCTTCCTGCGCGCCGGTGTCGTCCTCGCGGTAAAAGTGGCCGCTGACGTATCGTGTTGGCACGCCAAGGTGGCGTGCGGCGGCGATGAAGATGTGCGTACCGTCCTGGCAGACGCCGCGCTTGCCGGCGAAGGCTTCCGCCGCCGTGGTCTCGACCTGGGTCGGCTCGGTGTCGAAGGTCATCTCGGCGTTGAGGCGCATCATCAGCGCGTGCAGCAAGGTCAGCGTATCGCTGCCGGCCTCCGTGCGTGCCGCTTCGGCGAAATCGATAATGGCGGGGTCCGGCATGGTCAGCGCGGTCTCGCGCAGATAGAGCGCCGGCGGAAACCGTTCGATCGCGCCGTTGACGATGCCGTGTGTGTCCTGGGTGTCGACTTCGCCGGCCGCCGTCACCGACAGTTCGTCGAACGGACCGTCGGCGTTGAAAACGTGGCTGATATTGCCGAAGGCGCCTTCGTGCTGGTGCAACTGGCAATCCTGCGACACCTCAACACGCCAGTTGACCACGTACTGGCCGTCATGGTTGCGCGGGGTCAGGCGCAGCACCTGCGTGACGCTTTTCGGCGGCGTCTCGTAGCGATAGCTGGTGGCGTGGGAAATGCGAATGCGCACTGGTCGGCGTGCCTTTAGCGCTGTTGTTCGAGCGGAACCGTAAGCGGCCGCGCGAGCCTTGCGCGGGCCGTCTTCATAGCAGGAATTGCTCGGTGATGGCACCACCCAAACGGTTGTTTTCGGTGATGAATTCGCTGATGAATTCGTGCAGGCCGCGCTGGAAAATGCCGTCCATCTTGCTGTTTTGCAGCCGCGTGCGCATGCCGCGCGCCTGGCGCTGCGCCGCGCCCTGCCGGCCATAGGCGCCGGCGATCTGGTCGAGATTGCGCACGATCGCCTCGTAGCAGGACGACAGCGATCGCGGCAGCTCGTCCTTGAGGATCAAGAGGTCGGCGACCAGCCAGGGCTTGAGGCTGTCGCGATAGACCCAGTGATAGGCGGTCAGCGCCGAGACCGAGCGCAGAATCGCCGCCCACTGGAAATAATCGAGCGGGCCGCCGACGCGCTCGTTGTCCGGCAGCAGCAGATGATATTTGACGTCGAGAATGCGCGCGGTGTTGTCGGCGCGTTCCATGTAGACGCCGAGGCGCGAGAACCAGTAGGCGTCGCTGCGCAGCATGGTGCGGTAGGCGGAGCCGTCGAACCGCAGCGAAGATTCCTGTACCCAGCGCAGGAAGCGGGAGAATTCCTCGCGCGAGGTCGGGCCGTTGCCGTAGCGCTTCAGCTCGAGCCAGGTGCCATTGATCGAGTCCCACATTTCCATGGTCAGCGCGGTGCGCACGGCGCGCGCATTGTGCCGCGCGGCTTCAAAGCACGAGCGGATCGACGACGAATTGGCGGTCGAGAAGGCGAGATAATCGGTGACGTTTTCCTCGTTGGCTTCGTCGTACAGCTTGAAGAAGCCGGTGGCGCAGCCGGCGGTCAGCACCGCCGATTCCCATTCATTGCTGGCGCCGACATAAGCGAGCGGCAATGCCGAGAGACGCTGCGTCGCGTCGAGAATGCGCGCCAGATATTCGGCGCGTTCGACGTAGCGCGAAAGCCAGTACAGGTTATCGGCCGTGCGGGAGAGCATGATTTATTCTCTGTCGTCCCGACCAAGCGAGTGAAACGAGCGCGAGCCGGGACCCATACGCCGTGGCTTATCGGTAGGCCGCGGTGTATGGGTCCCCGACGCATGTCGGCTGTAGCCGACATGCGCATTCAAAATGGCCGATATCGGGTATACCCGACATCGGTATGCGGGGACGACACCTGCTTGGTTGTTGCGTGCCATCATCAGCTATCCAATACCCACGTATCTTTCGTGCCGCCGCCCTGGCTGGAATTGACCACCAGCGAACCCTTTTTCAGCGCCACGCGCGTCAGCCCGCCGGGCACGATGCGCACGCCGTTGCGCCCGGTCAGCACGAAGGGCCGCAAATCGACATGGCGCGGCGCGACGCCTTCCTCGACACAGGTCGGCGAGGTCGACAGCGCAAGCGTCGGCTGGGCGATGAAGTTTTTCGGCTCGGCTTTCAGTTTGGCGCGGAACTGCTCGATGGCGATCTTTGAGGCGGTCGGGCCGATCAGCATGCCGTAACCGCCGGAGCCGTGTACTTCCTTGACGACAAGTTCGGACAGATGGTCGAGCACATATTTGAGATGCTCTTCCTCGCGGCAGCGCCAGGTCGGCACGTTTTTCAACAGCGGCTCTTCGCCCAGATAGAATTTCACGATCGCCGGCATGAAGCTGTACACCGCCTTGTCGTCGGCGATGCCGGTGCCGACGGCGTTGGCGAGCGTGACGTTGCCGGCGGCATAGGCCGACATCAGGCCAGGCACGCCGAGGATCGAGTCGGCGCGGAAGGTGAGGGGGTCGATGAAATCGTCGTCAACGCGGCGATAGATGACGTCGACGCGCTGCGGCCCCTGCGTCGTGCGCATATAGACGACCTCGTCCTTGACGAAGAGATCGCGGCCTTCGACCAGTTCGACGCCGAGCTTGTCGGCGAGGAACGAATGTTCGTAATAGGCGGAGTTGAACACGCCCGGCGTCAGCAGCACGACGGTCGGTTCCTTCGACGTCGTCAGCGGCGCGACCGACTTGAGCGAGGCGAGCAACTCGTCCGGATAATTTTCGACCGGCGCAATGCGGTGGCGCGAGAACAATTCCGGAAACAGCCGCATCATGATTTCGCGGTTCTCCAGCATATAGGAAACGCCGGAGGGCGTGCGCGCATTGTCCTCGAGCACGTAGAAGGTGTCGGCGTCGACGCGGATGATGTCGATGCCGGCGATGTGGACATAGATGTCGTGCGGCACGCGCTGGCCGTTCATCTCCGGGCGGAACGCCGGATTGCGGAACACCAGATCTTCCGGAATGATTCCGGCGCGCAGGATTTCGCGCGCGCCATAGACATCCTTGATGAACAAATTGAGCGCGTTGACGCGCTGGGTCAGGCCTTTCTCAAGCGTCTTCCATTCGGAAGCCGCCATGATACGCGGGATGACATCGAACGGGATCAGGCGCTCGGTGGCGTCGGCCTCGCCGTAAACGGCGAAGGTGATGCCGATGCGGCGGAAGATGAGTTCGGCTTCGCGGCGGCGGTAATCGAGAACGTCGGGCGGGACCTCCTTGAGCCATTGCGCCAGCTCGCCATAGGCCGGCCGCACTTCGTCACCCTCGTGACCCTTCATCTCGTCGAAGGCCGCAGCCATACTTTAAAACCCCCAGCAGCGCTCTCGAACGCGCCGGCCCCGACTTTGTGCCTAAACTGGCCGACTGGGTAGGGGCCGCGCGCCGTCTCGCCCTCTTATCTGCAAGCTCCGGGCCAAAAAAACCTGAAGAAAAACACAAGTTTACCGGCTCCGGCGTGAGGTCCTGGAACCTGTCTGCCTAATTTATGGGCGATTGGCTAAAGCGGCAACAAGAGACGTGGACGCAAGGCCGCCGCCGCCTTGAGCGGCCTGCCCGGGCACGCTACGTCTTGACCCTGGCCATTCCCAGCCAATTCCGCCGTTCCCCTTCGTGCCAGCCGACCGTGAGCAGACTTATGACAGCTGAGATCGTCACCGCGGCTATTCTAGTGATCGGCGACGAGATCCTGTCGGGGCGGACCAAGGACAAGAACATCGGCTACATCGCCGAATACATGACGGCGATCGGCATCGACGTGAAGGAAGTGCGCGTCGTCTCTGACGACGAGCCGGAGGTCGTCGCCGCGCTGAATGCGCTGCGCCATCGGTACACTTATGTCTTCACCACCGGCGGCATCGGCCCGACCCATGACGACATCACCGCCGACTGCATCGCCAAGGCCTTCGGCGTTTCGATCGATTATCACCCCGAGGCGGTGGCGATCATGAAGGAGCGGGTCGCCAAGATGGGCGGCGAGCTGAACGAAGCGCGCATGCGCATGACGCGAATCCCGAACGGCGCCGCGCTGGTCTATAACAAAGTATCCGGCGCGCCCGGTTTCTGGATCGGCAATGTCATCACCATGGCCGGCGTGCCGTCGATCATGCAGGCGATGCTCGACGAGGTCGCGCCCAAGCTCAAGACCGGCGTCAAGATGCTGTCCGACTCCATTCGCGCCGACGCCAAGGAAGGCGACATCGGCACCGAACTCGGCGCGGTGGCGAAAGCCTTTCCCGACGCGATCATCGGCAGCTATCCGTTCCAGGACGACAAGCTTGGACCGAACACCAATATCGTCGTGCGCTCGCGCGACGCGGCGCGGCTGGCGCAAGTGCGCGCCGCGGTCGAGGCGATGCTCGCCAAGGTCAAGGCGCAGCTCGCAAGCTAAATTTGATTTTAGAGAAGGTTCACCTATGGCATCCGCCCCGACTGACAACGCGCCCCGCCCGGAAAAGATGTTTCCTGTCTCGTGGGATCAATTCCACCGCGACACCCGCGCGCTGACCTGGCGCCTGCATGAGGCGGGGCCGTTCGAGGCCATCGTCTGCATCACCCGCGGCGGGCTGGTGCCGGCGGCGATCGTCGCGCGCGAATTGAACGTGCGCATCATCGAGACGATCTGTATCGCCAGCTACATGAACTACAAGAACCAGGGCGAGATCCAGGTGATGAAGGGCATCGGCCACGAAGTGACCTCGATGCGCGCGGCCGGCAAGGGCGTTCTCATCGTCGACGATCTGGTCGATACCGGCAAGACGGCGCGCGTGGTGCGCGAAATCTTGCCGGCGGCGCATTTCGCCACCGTTTACGCCAAGCCGATGGGCCGGCCTCTGGTCGACACCTTCATCACCGAAGTGTCGCAGGACACCTGGATCTATTTCCCGTGGGATACGGCTTTGTCTTACGTGCCGCCGATCCGTGCCGGCGGCGATTGAACCGATAATAAAATAATATAAGGGAGAAACACATGCTGACCCGACGCAGCCTTCTGGCAACCGCCGCGACCTTGGCCGCCACCGGCGCGATAAGCCCGGCCCTCGCGCAGACCGTGGCGCCGGGCGCCTATCCCGATCATCCGATCCGCATCATCGTCGGCTACGCCGCCGGCGGCGGCGTCGACATTGTCGCGCGGCTTCTCGGCGAGCCGATGAAGCAGGCGCTCGGCGGGCAGACCATTATCGTCGAGAACCGCACCGGTGCTTCCGCGATGATCGCCGCCGGCGCGGTGGCGAAAGCCGCGCCCGACGGCTACACCTTGCTGATGGCCGCCTCCGGCGAGGTCGCGATCAACCAGCATCTGTTCAAGGACAAGATGGCCTACGATCCGCGCCGCGAACTGGTGCCGGTGGCGCTGATCGGCATCGTGCCCTGCGTCGTCGTCGTCGCCGAAGGCACGCCGGTGCGCAATCCGAAGGAGCTGATCGCCTACGCCAAGGCCAATGCCGGCAAATTGTCGTTCTCCTCGTCCGGCGTCGGCAATCCGCAGCAACTGGCCGGCGAGCTGATGAACAGCATGGCCGGCACCAATGTGCTGCATGTGCCGTATCGCGGCTCGGCGCCGGCGGTGACCGACGTGGCGACCGGCGCGGTGACCATGAGCTTCTCCTCGCTCGCGGCGGCGCTGCCGCTGATCCAGTCCGGCAAGATCCGCGCGGTGGCGGTGACCTCGAAGGAGCGCATGCCGCAACTGCCCGACGTCGCGCCCTTGAGCGAGGGCGCGCCCGGTCTGGCGCAATATGAACTGCTCAACTGGTTCGGCATGTTCGCGACCGCCGGCACGCCGCCGGAGGTGGTCGAGCGGCTCAACGGCATCGTCAACAAGGCGCTGACCGACCCGGCGATCGCCGACAAACTGATGCCGCAGGGCATCGTGCCGAAGCCGATGTCGGTCAAGGAATTCGACCGCTTCGTCGGATCCGAGACCGAGAAGTTCGGCGCCATCGTCAAGGCCGCCGATATTAAATTGGGCAACTGAGCCGGCTTTCGCTATATTTGACTTAAGCCGCGCAACCGCCGGGAGGACGCCGATGAACGTCAATGCGCAGAATGCCAATTCTCAAGCATTGCCCGCAGCCGATCTTCTGTCGCGCGTGGTGCGCGCCAAGGATGTGCCGTGGCAGCCGACGCGCTTTCCCGGCTGTCACACCAAGACGCTGCTGTTCGATCCCAAAAGCGGGCTGGTGACGCTTTTGTTCAAGATGGACCCGGGCGCCGAATTGCCCGATCACGAGCATGTGCTGATCGAGCAGACTTATGTGCTGGAAGGCTCGCTGGTCGACAAGGAAGGCCCCGATGCCGGCGTCGCCGTCGGCGCCGGCGAATTCGTCTGGCGTCCGGCGGGCAGCAGGCATTCGGCCTGGTCGCCGAACGGCGGCACCTTCGTCGCCATGTTCCAGATCCCGAACAAGTTTTTCGAGAAGGACGGCCGCGTCACCGATTCATCCGGCAAGGATTGGGAATCGGTCTGGGGTCCGTTATTAGCGAAATAGTCTAGCCCGCCGCCGCGCCGGAGTTCATCCGCCGTGTCGGCGGGTGACTAAAGTTATGCGGGCGTGGCGGAATGGTAGACGCATGGGACTTAAAATCCCTCGGAAGGTAACTTCCGTGCCGGTTCGAGTCCGGCCGCCCGCACCAAATTTGTAGTGTCTTTCCCAACTAGGCCGCGTACTCATTAATCGAGGTTGAGGAGGATTAATCGAGGTTGAGACCGGTTTGTCCGCAGTTGGCCCAATCGCGTCCTAAAGTCTGCAGCGCAGCGAATGCAGCGATGTGCCATCAGCAGACATTGCATAGCACACACGCTACTTCCGATATGATGCTCACTGCCGGTGCGTTGTGACACCGTTAAAGTTATACGATCGGAACGGCAGCGTCGGGGGATCGGGACCAATGGGACCACCTGATGTCAAGCTTTGCGGGGGGATAGCCATGTCCGCAGGGGGCCGAATGTTTTTCTGCAACCAATGTTGGTACAAATCCTCACCGCCAGCGGACTGGAGCCGCGCTTTATGTCTGCCGCGCTGATTAAGAAGAAAGTCGCCGCAATGGTCCTGCACGACAGGACCAGCGTTGGTCAACTAACGACGACGATCCAGAACAACCCTTGCTTCTTCTGTGCGGTCAGGGACAACAGTTGCTTTCAAGCCACCAAGTTGGCTTGCGGTTAGGTCGAGCCGCCAGCCATAGGCGCCGAGTACATCCTGGACGATGGCGAGGCCCAGCCCGGCGCCGTCGCCACGCTGGTCAAGCCGTGCGCCGCGTTCGAGCACGCGCAACCGCTGCTCCGGTGCTATTCCCGCACCGTCATCCTCGATGACAATCGACGGCCCCGCGGCCGGGTCGGCCGTGACGCAGACATGCGTCGCTGCGTGCCGCGCGGCATTTTCGAGCAAGTTGCCGAGCACTTCAGCAAGGTCGGTGCGGTCGAGCGGCACCCTTAGGTTCTCGTCAATCTGCGAATCGAACGTGACCCGCTGCCCTGCGGGGGTCCGCGACAACGTTGCCACCAGCGACCGCACCAGCGGCGCCAGTTCAGTCGAAATCCCGGCAAGGTGCCGCACTGCGCCGCGCACGCGGGCCCGCGCCAGTTCGCGGTCGACATGGCGGCTCATGGCATCGCCAACCGCTTCGATGTCCTGCGCGATTGCCGCTTCGCCGCGATCACGCAGGCGGGCGGCATCCGCGGCAAGCGCGGCCAGCGGCGTCTTCAGGCCGTGCGCGAGATCGGCCGCCCGGCTGCGCGAGCGCTCGATCTCCCTTTCCTGGGCGTCGAGCAGGGCATTGAGCTCTTCGACCAGCGGCCGGACCTCGGCGGGTACGGCGGCGGGCAGATGCTGCCGTCGGCCGGACCGAATCTCGGCAACGCCCCTGCGCAAAGCATCGAGCGGGCGCAGGCCGAGCCCGACCTGAATTGACGTGGCGATCGCCAGCACCAGGCCCAGAAGGCCGAGCGCCATGGCAAGGTCCCTGGCGAAATCGGCGGCGACGGCCGACACCCGCGCCAAATCGGCGGCGGCAGCGACGCGCACCGGCATACGCCGATCACCAACGGTGAGGACCACGCTACGTTCCGCGACCAACAGGCGCGCCTTGGCGGGACCCAGCACTTCGTGATGATGCCGCTCGCCCGCCGACAACGCGTCGACCGGCAGCGCCAATGTCGTATCCCACAGAGAACGCGAACGCAGAAGCTGGCCGCGATCGTCGGTCACTTGCCAATAAAGCCCCGACAGCGGATCGGCGAAGCGCGGGTCGGCCGGCGGGCGGCTCATAATCAATTCGCCTTGCGGATCGATATCGATACCGGCGATCAATTGCTTGAGATGAATATCGAGATCGTCCGCTATGGTGCGCATGACGTGCCGCTCGAACAGCAGGGTCAAGCCGGCGCCGGCAATCGTCAGCGCCACCAGGATCGCGACAATCCCGCCGGCGACAAGGCGCAGCCGCAGCGACCCCAAGCTCATGCCGGCGTCTCCGGCACCAGATAGCCAAAGCCACGGCGCGTCTCGATCAGGTCGGGGCCCAGTTTCTTGCGCACGCGTCCGATCAGTACTTCGAGCGCGTTTGAATCGTGGTCTTCGCCATGGCCGTAGACGTTCTCATCCAGCTCATGCTGCGACACGACGCGGCCGCGATGACGCAGCAAGTGGGCGACGAGACGGTACTCCAATGGAGACAGCGCGATTGGCACGCCGCGCACGCTCACCTTCATCTGCCGTTCGTCGAGGGCGATATCGCCCGCAGAAACCACCGACGAGGAGTGACCTGCTGACCGGCGAACGATCGAGCGCAGCCTCGCGAGCAGTTCCTCCATGCGAAACGGCTTCGGCAAGTAATCGTCGGCGCCGGCGTCGATGCCATCGACGCGTTCGGCCCAGCTCGCGCGCGCTGTCAGGATAAGCACCGGCATGTGGCGGCCATTGCCACGCCACCGCTTGAGGATTGCCAGCCCGTCCATACCCGGCAGACCGAGATCGAGAATCACCGCGCCGTAATCCTCGGTATCGCCCAGGAACCAGGCCGCTTCGCCGTCGCGCGCGGTCTCGACCACATAACCCGCGGCGGCGAGTGCGCTCGCTATGTCCGACGCGATCCGCCGGTCGTCCTCGACGAGAAGCAGGCGCATCACTTCTCCTTCGTGCGCACAATCGTGCCGCTGCGCGCATCGACGTAAACGTCATAGAGACGGCCGTTCGCACCGACGACGCGAAACTCGTAGAGCCAGATGCCGTTCTTGCGTTCGACCTCGACGCCCGCGACTTCACCGGGCAACTGAGCGCGCACCGTGTTGAGGATGTCGGCCAGCGACTTGATATCGCCGGCTTCGACGGCGCGGCGGACGTCATCACGGCGGTCGTGGTCACCATCGCGCGCGGCCGCCGGAAGCACGGTGGCCACCAACGTTGCCACAGCCAGCATGGCCGCAAGTCCGCTCAGGAAGGCACATAATCGCATATATCATCATACCTTGGGATCGTGCTCAGCATGCCGGAAACGACCTGACAATTGGCTGACATGGATCAATTGACGTCGCAGCGCGGGAGGCTGCCAGTTCACAGCGTGGAACGCACCGAACCGTCACCCAGGACGAAAATCGCGTCGAGCCCCAGCGCCTCAGCCATCTGCCGGCCGGCTTGTTCGCCGAGCACCATGAAGACGGTCGCCCAGGCGTCCGCCTCCATACAGGTCGTCCCCAAGACCGAAACGGAAGCAAGACCGTTCTCCAGCGGCGCTCCGCTATTCGGATCCATCGTGTGCGACAGAATTTTGCCGTTTATGTCGACCCAGTGGCGGTAATTGCCTGAGGTGGCGACGGCCATATCGGTCAGTTCGATCACTCCCATCGCATCGCGGGTGCCACGTTGCGGGCGCTCCAGCGCGACAGCCCAAGGCGAACCATCCGGCTTGCGACCCTTCGCGCGCATTTCGCCGTCGATCCCGACCAGCCAGGATGGAATCGCGAACGCCGCCATCACACGCGCCATTTCGTCGACGCCGTAGCCTTTTGCGATCCCCGACAGATCCAGCGAAAGCGGAGCGCGCTTGCGCACGCGCCGCCTGACTTCATCCAGCTCCAACGCCGTCGTCGTGGCCGGGCGCGCCTGCCTGGCGAGAGCCGCTATCCGTTCCGCATCCGGCCCAGGCCCCGCCGAGCCGAAGCCCCAGGCCACGACCAGGTCTCCCACGCCAATATCGAACGCGCCGTTCGAGGCGCGTCCGATTTTGAGCGAAGCCGCCAGCACGGCGGTCAGTTCGCGCGGGATCATGATCCAGTCGCCCACCGGCGCCGCGTTCAATCGGTTGAGATCGGATTCGGGCTTCCATGTCGACATTTGCCGGTCGACCCGGTCCACCGCCGCGAACAATGCGGTATTGAGCGCTTCGATGTCGGCGTCTTCCGGTGCGAAGAATACGGCCGAATATCGCGTACCCATGGTGGGGCCGTTCAGAGCATGGCGCACCAGCGACGTATTGCTGCGGAACCGAATTGCGAGATCAGTAGACATCTTCGAGATACCGTCCGGTAGATTTGAGAGTCTGAAGCTCAAGACCCAATGGTGCGATGACCGCTTCCAGGCTGCGCGCCACGCCGGTTGCCATATCGCGCCCGCCGCACACCAGCACCTGGGCGCCGCGTTGGATCAAAGCACGGAGCTCATTTGCATCCGACGCGATACGGTCCTGCACATAACCGCCGCCGGAGACACGCGAGAAGATCGTGTCGAGGTTCGTCAGTCGCCGGTCGGCGAGACACTTCTTCATGTCACCCTCATAGAGAAAATCCGATGCGGGATCGCGTCCACCCCAATAGAGGTGCACAGGGCGCCGGCCGGTGTTGTGCCGGACGAATCCGGCAAGCGGCCCGATTCCGGTGCCAGCCCCGATCAGGATCAACGGCGCCTTGCCGCGCGCCGGGCGGAACGCGGGATTCTTGCGGATGAACGCCTCGATCCTGACGCCGGGTTCGAGATCATGCAGAAAGCTCGAGCAAAGGCCGCCGGGATGCTTGCGCACGCAAATCTCGAGTACGCCGTCGCGATTGCCGGACGCAAGCGAATAGAACCGCGGCAGGTCGCTGCCCGGCGGCAGGATGCCGACCAGATCGCCCGGCTGGAATTCCGGCAGGCGGGGCGCGCGCAGACGTTGCCAGAGATTCGCGTTGGCGCCGGCTTTCGGCGCAGCAAAGCGCAGGATGACAGTGGGAGCCTGAACCTCGGCGCCGTAGTCGACACGCTCGATCAACTCCAGCGCGATGGTTTTCGGACGCGCGGCGACATGGGTGAGCGTCAATTCCGTGCCCATTGCGCCGCTCAGGTCCGTGCCCCACCGGGCAAATTCCTGCGCCGATTGCCGGTCAATGCATGCGAGCTTCGACAATACGGGCCAGCCCCGGGCATGAAGTGCGGCGGCGACATCCTCGGCGAACCGGCAGAAGTGGGGGAAGCTGCGGTCGCCAAAACCCAGGACGGCCACGGGCAGGGGATGCTTCACTGCATCAAGCCGCGCGAGAAAGCGCTTGGCCGAGGCCGGCGCCGCTCCGTCGCCATAGGTGGCGGTCAAGATCAGCATCCTTGTGGCTTTTGGGTAGGCAGAGGCCAGCCGATTCATCGGCGCAATGTGGACGTGGTGTCCCGATTTCGTCAGTGCGGCGTGCAGCGTGCTCGCGAAGCCCCAGGTGCTGTTGCCCTCACTGCCGACAAGAATAATCGTGTCGGCGGATTGCGCACCGACCTTGTTCGCGATTCGCGGCAGCGCGCTGCGACGCTTCCACCAGATGACAGCGCCGAATGCCGAGAGCGCCGGAACGGTCAGCGCCGCTAATCCAAGAATCAGGGCAAGCGGCCACAGCCCTTGTCCGGTATGCAGCATGTAGATGGTCTCGTAGACTTGGCGGCCCACACCGTGCGCCTGATAGCCCAGCATTGCCCCGGTGGCCGCATCGACATGGCCGATGCCCTGCGCGGTTGTCAGAACATAAAAGTCAGCCAGGTCGCCGGCCCTGGGGAATACCAGTTCGCGCAGGTCCGTCAGGTCGATCGCCTTGAGCGCCGCAAGTTGTGCGACCGGCGCGCGTGCGCCGCCGTTCACGGCGGTCAGTATGCTGGGCTCGACGATCGCGCCGTCCGGCAGTACGCCGAACGTTGCAAGCGACAGGTAGCAGCCCGTCAGCGCCGACAGGATCAACCCGAGCACCGCGAAACGGCCAATTTCAGTGTGCCATCGTTGCGATGGCGTACCGCAGACGGGACGCAGGATCGCGCTCCAGCCGCCCATTCGCGCCGCCAACATCATTGCGCCCGAAATCGACAGCACGACCATCGCCAGCGCGCCGATCCCCGCCGCCGCGCGACCCGCGTCGCCCAACAGAAAGGAACGGTGCAGATTGGTGACGGACCGAATGAAGTCCGACGGTGCGTAAGGCCCGATCGTCTGTCCGCTCTTCGGGTCGACCAGATCCGCTGCCGCCCGGTCGCCGTCGAAGTAATACGCGATGACAGACCCGGATGCGGTTTTCACGATCCGGTCGACCTCACGATGGTTCGCCGTTACCGCCTCGGCCAGTGCCGCCACACTGATCTGTCCGGCTTTTGGAGGCACGGTAGCGGTCCGTTCCAGTACCGGATCGAGCGACAGGATGGCGCCCGTAACCGCCAGTATGGCGACCAAAATGGCAGCGAGCAGACCGGGCAGTGCATGGAGTTGGCGAAGCATGGCGGCGTTTCCGTTTCTCGATCACATGTCGAAGCTGAAGGATTTCACATAGCCCTTGCCGGGCACCGGCTTGCCCGCGGTGGCGGCGGTCAACGGCACGACGACTTCGGCGGCGTTTTCACGTCCGTCTTCCACCGCGCTGTCGATGCGGATTTGATAGCCCGCGTCGATCAGCGCATCGGCGACATTGACGCTGGCTTTCAGCGATTGGCCGCTACCGACGCTGGCGCCGGTGACGCCGTCGACGTTGCGCTTCTCGCCGCGGCTCCAATCGCGCAGATGGCTGTGGTACTTCGCCTTCGGGCCGGCGACGCGGAGCGTCGAATGGAATTTGCCCTGTGCGTCGGTCAGATAGATCGCCAGATAGGCTCCGTTGCCGCCATAGCTTTTCAATGTCGTGTTCAACGTGACGGTTTTCGCTTCGGCCAGGGCGGGAATGGCGATGGCGGCGACAAGTCCGAGGGTTAAGGCAAGCTTTTTCATTTTTAATTTCCAGTGCTGGTGTTTTCTTGTCGGGGAAGCGCTTCAGGCCATCAGTGCTAGTGGTATGCCGCCGCTAGCACTGAGAGCACTCGATCGCACTTTCACGAGATTGAGGCGTGACGGGATCAGCGGCGATCGCGTCGCTCGCGCGACTCGTTGTGGCGCTCACGGGACTCGTCGTAGCGATCGCGCGAACGATCTTCCCGCGCGGTTCGATCATGGCGGCCGGCTTGGCTGCCCTCCGATGTCTCGCTGTGCACGCGGTTCGTGTCGCGTTCGCCCGAGTTCAGTCTGTCGCTGGCCTGGGCCACCGAGGCGACCCCGATCAGGGCGAGAATCGAGCCGAGGATAATTGCCTTGCGCATTTCCGATCTCCTACGTCTGTGTTTGACCGCTCATTTGGCGGTGACGCAGGAGATTTGCCCGAGGGCCGGTGACGGCCGCCTGATGGCCTATATCAGCAATCTGTCAGGTTGGTGATCTCGCTGCATTGCCGATGTGTTCGGGCGTGGTTGGCTCGGCCCAAGGGCAGCGTGTTCACTCGGGAAGCTGGCGGTCAGCAACTTGGTTGTTTCGATGAAAAGCTCCGGGCGCGGACGCGCGAACCTGAGCGTCAGCAAAAATACTGAGGGCGTCCTGCGAGACCGGAAGAAGCGCGACGACGAACTGTATCGCTGGGCAACAAAATTTAAGCCCAAAACTGATGTTTCAGACATCAGAGCAAATGCGCCGATCGTATGACTTAGGTCAATACCAGGCCACGCGGACTCTGGAACAATAACGAATAAAAGTCTCACTTAGAATAAATGGGGGACGCCATGCGCCGAAACGGCCTTTTCATCACCATCGCGCTCGCACTCTTTATCGGAGTCTTGGGCCTTTCGTGGCTGACCCACGGCACAGGGGTCGTTCACAACGATCCAGCCCGCCACATCGCGATCCCAAATCCGCTGACGATGCCGCTTCAAGTGAAAGCGGCCTACACCGATCAGGACATCTTCGTCCGCTATCGCTGGCCCTCACCGCGTCCGGGTATTCATCACGACGTCCTTCGCTATCAGGGCGGCAAGTGGGTCGTGCAAGGCGAACCCGTGCCGGGCTCGGAGCCAAACGGACTGGCGGAAGACCGCGTGGCGATGATGCTGGATGACGGCGGCGTGCCCGAGTTCGCCCGCTATGGCGGCTACATCACCATCGGCGACGGCATAACGTCATTCAGCCAGTCGGCGGATTCAAAAGCCGTACGGGCGCATCCCGATTTCGGCCAGCGCCTGAAACAGACCGAAGTGTCCAAATACTTGCCGGCGACGCGCAAGGTCATTGGCGACTGGTCGACGCTCGCCAGCGAGGGCGATCTCGCCGCGCAACGCAACGCCGGCTACTTTCTCGATCTGTGGCACTGGCGGGCGCACCGCTCCAACCCGTTGAACATCTCCGACGACCAGCACGTTGCCGCGGCGCGGTTCAGCGATGCCGGCCGTTCTCCGTACGCGACCAACTGGAACAACGACGCCAAACAGCCGCGCGTAATGTTGGATCAGGCCAAAGTCGGCCGCAAAGCCCTGCGCTGGGATGACATCGTTCAGGGCAAGCTTGGCTTTGGCGACGTCTATTTCCTACGCGCGGATCAAACCGTGCCGTTCGATGCCAATGCCGGCTGGACCGAAGGCGATACCCTGCCCCGTCGTATTCTGACGCCGGCCGACAACTCGCGCGGCGACATCGCCGTCAGCGGTGAAGGCCGATGGAAGGATGGCTACTGGGACGTGACGCTGCGTCGCAAGCTCGATACCGGGCACCCGCAGGATGACAAGATCCTGCGCGATCAGGGCGCCTATCAGGTTGCCTTCTCGGTGCACCGCAATGCCCAGCAGGAACGCTGGCACTACGTCTCGCTGCCCTTCTCGCTCGGCCTCAACCGGCCGGCCGATATCATGGCGCCCAAGTTTGCCGGCGCCGCGCCGGACTGGCAGCAGCCGTGGACAGACGTGACCTTGTTCTATCCGGGACAGGTCAGCTGGCCGCACCTCAACAGCGCTAGGCATGCTGGCGCCGAGAGCATCAAGAAAGGTGTGCCGGTGAAATACCGTCATACCGAGGCGCAGCTTGCGCATTACGGCGTCGAGGCGGAGTTCGCCGACGCCATCCGCCGTCAATGGCTGTTCACATTGCTGGCCGGCGTTCTTCTCATCGCCGGTTTCGGCATCGCTCTCAATTTGCTGCTCAGCCGCAAGCAAGGAGTCTGATCATGGCCGCCTATCATGTAGTCCTTGTTCACTTCCCGATCGCTCTCTGGATGACGGCGACATTGGCCATCCTCTGGCGCGCCTTTTCAGACGGCGCACTGGCCAAGGCCATCGACAGTGCGCTGGTGCCGTTGCTGACGATCGGTCTCCTCTCCGGCCTTGCCGCTTTCGCGGTCGGCCTCATGGTCTGGCCGTGGGAAACCGTCTCGGCAACGCCGATGGGCCGCAATCACATGCTGCTCGCGGCATGGACCGTGGCCTACTGGGCGCTGCTGCTGGCGACACGCTGGCTTCAGGGCGAAGCGGTGTGGAACGGCATGATGCGCTGGGTGATGGCAGGACTGGCAATCCTCGGTAGCGTTCTGCTCGGCATCACCGGCACGCTCGGCGGCCATCTCGTCGGCATCTACACGCAGGTGTCCGACGCTTTGCGGCCGCTCGGCTGGGAGGTCTACACAACCTTCTATGTGCCGACCTATACGCTGGCGGCCATCGGCGTCGTGACGGTGCTGCTGATCGGTCTCGGCCTGTGGGGGAGCAAAGAGCGTCGTGCGGATGTGGGCTCTTACCCCACGAGTTGACCGCGAATCCGGCTAGACCCCGGTAACCGGTTTGTCGCTCCGTCTGCTTACTAGACAGGCGGAGCGGCCTATCAATCGGGCCGCCGTGGAGCCAAGTGTCGATGCATCCCATCCTGCCACTGCCCAAGAGGCGCTCGCCTAGCGTCGTTTTTCACGCGCGCGGATTGGCGAAGGTCTATGTCATGGGCGAAATCGCGGTACACGCCCTGCGCGACATCGACCTCGACATCTATGAGGGTGAATTCGTCGTGCTGCTCGGCCCCTCCGGTTCCGGCAAGTCGACGTTGCTTAACATCCTTGGTGGGCTCGATGCGCCGACATCCGGCGAGGCAAAGTGGCGCGACCACGATCTCGTCAATGCCGACGACTCCGAATTGACGCGCTACCGACGCAAAGCGTTTCGTTCAATACAGTCCTCGTGAAGCGGTCTGAATCAACAGTCAAAACCTGTTGGGGCCGCTTTGGGTCAATCGCGTCATTGAGATTCCGCCCCAATATCAGGCGTTGCACGCTGTTCCCGAAAGCAGACATCCGGCGCTGGCCCCACTGAGGACACCTCAATTTGCTGCATGGCTGCTCTGTCGGGTGAGTGCGATGAATGGCGCGGGCGGGTAAGCTAGCGGCGCTGGGCGGATCAATTGATTTGTCTCAATAGCCCGATCTCCCAACTCGGCTAGCTAAAACATTTGCCAAAGATCATATTCTGAAGGCATGCGTTGGCGATACAATCAAACAATCGAGAGGTGGAGCATGTACCGGCATATTCTCATCCCGACCGACGGCTCGGAGCTAGCGGACCATGCTGTGACGCATGGATTGTCGCTGGCGAAATCCGTAGCCGCAAGGGTATCTGTGATCGTGGTCGAGGCCCCATTCGACTTCGGCAGCTTTTCAGAATCGAATGTGAGGCAGATGCCTGAGGCAATTAGCAAGCACACTGAAGAGATTAAGCGACATGCCACAAGCGTGTTGAAACGCGCTTCGGAGGCGGCCAAGCTGGCCAGCGTGTCCTGCGACACGATTCAGGTGGAGGACGCGCAACCCTATGAAGCCATAATCAAGGCTGCCAATGACAAGGGCTGCGATCTCATCGTCATGGCATCTCACGGGCGGAGCGGACTATCTGCTGTT
>CANKBJ010000052.1 GCA_947479905.1 Bradyrhizobiaceae bacterium | reverse complement strand
CGACGCCGAGCGCGACGTGGTGATGAACCAGCTTTATCGCTTCACGCCGTTGCAGACGAGCTTCGGCGTCAACACCGTGGCGCTCGACGGCGGCCGTCCGCTGGTGATGACGCTCAAGGACATGCTGGTCGCCTTCGTCGCGTTCCGCGAAGAGGTCGTGTCGCGGCGCACGAAATTCCTGCTCAACAAGGCGCGCGACC
This sequence comes from Bradyrhizobiaceae bacterium, assembly GCA_947479905.1. Taxonomy (GTDB): domain Bacteria; phylum Pseudomonadota; class Alphaproteobacteria; order Rhizobiales; family Xanthobacteraceae; genus Pseudolabrys. The sequence goes on along the minus strand of CANKBJ010000052.1, from coordinate 18,683 downwards.
GCGCCCACGTCCTGGTCGGTCTCGCTATCGCTGTTGCCAATATCGACGAGGTCATCAAGCTGATCCGCGCCTCGGCCGACGCCAAGGAAGCGCGCGAACAGTTGATGGCGCGCGACTGGCCGGCCAAGGACATGGCGACCATGGTGCTGCTGATCGACGATCCGCGCCATCGCATTTCGCCGCAAGGCAATACGCGGCTGTCGGCCGAACAGGCGCAGGCCATTCTCGATCTGCGCTTGCAACGCCTGACCGCGCTCGGCCGCGACGAAATCGCCGCCGAACTGGACAAGCTCGCCGCCGAGATCGCCGATTATCTCGACATCCTGCGTTCGCGCGCGCGCATCCAGACCATCATCAAGGAAGACCTGACCGCGCTGAGGGCGCAGTTCGCGACGCCGCGCCGCACCGAAATCGCCGAAGCGATCGGCGACATGGAAGACGAGGACCTGATCCAGCGCGAGGACATGGTCGTCACCGTGTCGCATCTCGGCTACGTCAAGCGCGTGCCGCTGTCGACCTATCGCGCGCAGAAGCGCGGCGGCAAGGGCCGTTCCGGCATGCAGACGCGCGACGAGGATTTCGTCTCGCGGCTGTTCGTCGCCTCGACGCATACGCCGGTGCTGTTCTTCTCGTCCAAGGGGCAGGTATACAAGGAAAAGGTCTGGCGCCTGCCTTTGGCGGCGCCGCAGGCGCGCGGCAAGGCGATGATCAACATTCTGCCGCTCGATGCCGGCGAAACGATTACCTCGATCATGCCGCTGCCGGAAGACGAGACGTCCTGGGCCAATCTCGACGTCATGTTCGCCTCGACCAAGGGCACCGTCCGGCGCAACAAGCTGTCGGACTTCGTCGATGTGCGCCGCTCCGGCATCATCGCCATGAAACTTGCCGACGGCGAGGGCATCGTTGGCGTTCAAATCTGCACCGAGAAGGACGACGTGCTGCTGACCTCGTCCGGCGGCCAGTGTATCCGCTTCCCGGTTACCGATGTGCGCGTCTTCACCGGCCGCACCTCGATGGGCGTGCGCGGCATCGCGCTCGACAATGACGACCGGCTGATCTCGATGTCGATCCTGCGCCATATCGACGTCACCTCGGATGAGCGCGCGGCTTACCTCAAGCGCGCGAGCGCCATTCGCCGCAACACCGGCGCAGAAGTCGACGAGCCGCAGGTGGTGGACGCCGAAGAGGCAGCGGAAGCCGGCGACGCCGCCAATATCGAACTGGGCGAACAGCGCTATGTCGAACTGTCGGAAGCCGAACAGTTCGTCCTGACTTTGTCCGAGCGCGGTTTCGGCAAGCGCACCTCGTCTTATGAGTACCGGATCACCGGGCGCGGCGGCAAAGGCATCGTCGCCATGGATATCTGGGAAAAGAAGGGCGGCTCGTTCCAGCTCAAGCCGAAGATCGGCCGGCTGGTGGCATCGTTCCCGATCGAGGAAGACGACCAGGTCATGCTGGTCACCGACGCCGGCAAGCTCATTCGCACCACGGTGGCCGGCATCCGCATCGCAGGGCGCTCGACGCAAGGTGTGATCGTGCTCAACACGGCTGATGATGAACACGTCGTGTCGGTCGAGCGGTTGTCGGAAGACGAAGCCGAATAGTTCTGCTGTCATGCCCTCGCAGGCGGGCATCCAGTGCTTGCTAAGTGGTAGAAGCGAAGTGCTGGATCGTCCGCCTTCGCGGACGATGACACCGAGTGGGACGCCGATGAATCTCCAGCTCTTCACCGCCTTTCTGCTGATCACCGTCGTGCTGTTCCTGACGCCGGGGCCGATCGTCACCTTGATCATCGCCACAGGCGCCCGGCAGGGCACGCGCGCGGCGCTGCTGACGGTTGCCGGGTCGAGCGTCGGCAATGCCGTGCTGCTCGCAGGCATCGCCTTCGGCCTGACCTGGATATTGAAAGCCTCGTCGGACGTGTTCGACCTGCTGCGCTGGGTCGGCGCGGCCTATCTGGTCTGGCTCGGCATCCAGGCGTGGCGGCATGCCGGCGCGGCGGCGGAAGCGATACCGCCGGGCGCGCATGTGCATGCCTGGCGCGGTTTCATCGTCGCCATCACCAATCCGAAGACTATCGCCTTCTTCACCGCCTTCCTGCCGCAGTTCATCGATCCGGCGCTGCCGGTCGACCGGCAATTGCTGGTGATGTGCGTCTGCTCGGTGACGCTCGGCGCGCTGCTCGATTCAGGCTGGGCGGTCGCCGCCGGTTTCGGCCGCGCCTGGTTTCTCAAGCCCCACCACAACAAACTGCTTGGCCGGCTGTCCGGCGCGATGCTGGTCGGCGGCGGAATCTGGCTGTCGCTGGCGCGACGGCCGGGCTGAAGCCGGCTGAAAGCGTAAAATTTTACCCAATTTCTCAGCGGTTCCCTTGCTTTTTGGCCCTATCACCGAAGCCGGGCGAGCAGGGATCGCAGGACATGTCGCGCGACGAATTCTTCGGAACGATAAAGGGCGTGATCGTCATTACGCTGGCGATGATGGCGGGCGGGTATACGCTGACCACCATCATGCTGGTGTTTACGGATTTCAAGGACGCCGGGCTGCATTACGCGCTGTCGACGATCTTCCCGGTGATCCTGACGCCGATCGGGACGTTTCCGCTGCTGGTGATGGCGCACCGCCTTCGTATCATGAAGAATGAGCTCGAGGCCTTGCTGCGTCTCGACGGACTGACCGAATTGCCGAACCGGCGCGCCTTTTTCGAATTGGCCGAAAAAGCCTTCAGGCGCGAAGGCACCGTCACCATGATGATGATCGATATCGATCACTTCAAGCAGGTCAACGACACTTACGGACACGATATTGGCGATCGCGTGCTGCGCTCGGTGGCGCAATCGATCCAACATATCGTCGGGGCGACCGGTGGCTCCGGCGTGAAATTTGCCGCGCGCATTGGCGGCGAGGAATTCGCAACTCTGGTCGAGGGTCTAAATCCCGAGACGGCCGGTCGGCTGGCCAACGATCTGGTCGAGCAGATCGCGCGTTTACCCGTTTCAGGCGATGGCCAGATGCTTTCGGTAACGGTCAGTATCGGCGTCGCGCATCGGCGGGCCGGCGACACACCGAGCGTGGTCATGCGCGCCGCCGACAATGCCTGTTACCGCGCCAAGCGGCTGGGCCGCAATCAATGGCGCGACGCCGATGCCGATGCCGATGCCGATGCGGCGCCGGCCGTCGCGGTGCAGAGCGCGGCCTAAAGCCCTCCGGCGTTATTTGGCGCCGGCTTTTTCCAGAATGGCCACCATCTCGGCGTAACCGCGGCGCTTCGCCAAAGTCAGCGGCGTGCTGCCGCTTGAATCGGCGAGCGCCAGATTGGCGCCGGCTTTCACCAGGGCGTCCAGCGTGGCGATGTGGCGCTTGCCGCCATTGCCGAGGACGATCGACTCGATCAACGCGGTCCAGTGCAGATTGTTGACGTGGTCGAGCGGCGCCTTGGCCGCGATCAGGACGCGGACGACCTCGTCGTGACCGAGATGCGCGGCGGCGATCAGCGCGGTGCCGTCATAAGGGCTCGTCATGTTGCCGGACCGGCAGCCGCCGGCGAGCGCGACTTTGAGCATCGCCACGTCGTCGGCGACCGCGGCGATGGTGACGATGTCATATTTTTGTGCGTCCAGCGCATTGGCGTCGGCGCCGAGCTTCATCAGAAGCGCGGCGGCCTCGTTGCGCTTGAGATGCGCGGCGACATGCAGCGGCGTGCGCTGGTGGCCGTCGCGGGCATCGATCGGACTGCCCGCTTTCACCAGTTTCTCGATCTCGGCGGTGTTGCCGCTGGCTGCCGCGGCATGCAGGCCGCGATAGGCGGCGATCTCGCCGGCGCTCGGCGCTATCTGGGCGATGGCAGGGAGCGGCGCGACGACCAGCGCCAGCACAAAAAGCCTAAACCATAGCGACATGAAAAAGCCCCCGGGAGTGGTCCCGAAGACTAACCCCGTCAGAGGGGCTTCATTCGATGACGGCCGGCCTTTATTTCAAGGCGTCAGGCGGTCGGTGGTCACCAGCCGGATCTTCTGGTTGCCGAGCGGGGTGCCGACGCAGTTGAGATAGGGCCAGGGCCGCTGGGTGCAGGATTTCAGCGCCGCCTCGTCGGGCTTGGCCAGGGGACCGGCATCGACGGGGCTGCCCGGGGTGAAGACCGTCAGGAGCGCGGCGATGGCCGCGGCGGTGAGGATGGCGGAGACCGTCTTGAGCATGGCAATCCCTGTTGTGGCTGACATAACCATTAGCGGACCCGGCCTGATAAAGGTTCAAAGCGGCAGCGAAGGTTCGGCTTAATAACGGCGGACCGCCGTAATGGTTCATTCAGGACGAGCCGCCCCGCCGACGCGGACAGCGCCCACCCTTGCGGGGCGCAAAAGGGCGGGTTAGACCCCGCTAATGCCGAGGATTGCCCTTTATGCGGGGTCTTTCGACCCCGTCACCAACGGCCACATCGACGTGGTGCGCCATGCTGTGCGGCTGGCCGACCGGCTGGTGCTGGCGATCGGCGTCCATCCCGGCAAGGCGCCTTTGTTTACCGCCGACGAACGGCTGGCCATGCTGGACGAGACCTGCGCCCCGATCGGCCGCGCCGCCAAATGCGAAATTACCTGCATCACTTTCGATAATCTCGTCGTCGAGGCGGCGCGCAAAGCCGGCGCCGGCATCCTGATCCGCGGCCTGCGCGACGGCACCGACTTCGATTACGAAATGCAGATGGCCGGCATGAACGCGGCGATGGTGCCGGACGTGCAGACCGTGTTCCTGCCGGCGTCGCCCGCCGTGCGCCCGATCACCGCCACATTGGTGCGCCAGATCGCCGGCATGGGCGGCGATGTGTCCAGCTTCGTGCCGGCCGCGGTGGCGGCGCGGCTGAAGCAGCGCTTTTCCGCCAAAGCTTAAATCCCGGGAGTTGTCATGATCCGCACGCTCAGCCTTGCCCTTGCGCTCGCTTTCTCGGTTTGCGCCGCCGCGCCCGCCTTGGCGCAGGCGCCGAAACTGCCGGTCGGCGTCGATCCGCAGAACACGATCGTCATCGATACCACCAAGGGCCGCATCATCATCAGGCTGCGCACCGATCTCGCGCCAAAGCACGCCGAACGGCTCAAGCTTCTGGCGCGCGAGGGCTATTACAACAACGTGCCGTTCCACCGCGTGATGGACGGCTTCATGGCGCAGACCGGCGACGGCGTGAACTTCAACGGCACCGGCAATTCCAAATATCCGAACCTCGCCGCCGAATTCACGCCGACGCCTTTCGTGCGCGGCGTCGTCGGCATGGCGCGCGGCGGCAATCCGAATTCCGGCAATTCGCAATTCTTCATCTGCTTTGCCGATGCTTCGTTCCTCAACGGCCAATACACCGTGATCGGCAATGTCGTCTCCGGCATGGATGTCGCCGACAAGTTGAAGAAGGCGCCGGCCGGTTCGCAGTCGGGCACGGTCACCGATCCGGACAAGATGGTGAAGGTGCAAGTCGCCGCGGATATGAAATAGAGATCCGATTTTAACGATAGAAGGAAAGACGTGGATGGCCGGGACATAAGGGCGTTCACGCCCGTCTTTGACGGGCTATGTCCGGCCATGACGAGGAATAGTCACGAGCTATTTGAAAGAGAGAAAAGAAGATGGCAAAACCTGAAGACACGTTGACGCTGGAAACCACCAAGGGCAATGTCGTGATTGCGATGCGCCCCGACCTTGCACCCGGCCACGTCGCGCGCATCAAGGAGCTGGTCAAAAGCGGCTTCTACGACGGCATCGTGTTTCACCGCGTCATCGACGGCTTCATGGCGCAGACCGGCTGCCCGGACGGCACCGGCATGAGCGGCTCCGGCAAGAAACTGAAGGCCGAGTTCAACAAGGAGCCGCATGTGCGCGGCACCGTGTCGATGGCCCGCGCGTCGAACCCGGATTCAGGCGACAGCCAGTTCTTCATCTGCTTCGACGACGCCACCTTCCTCGACAACCAGTACACCGCCTGGGGCAACGTCATCGAAGGCATGGACAACGTCGACAAGATCAAGAAGGGCGAGCCGGTGAAGGACCCCGACAAGATCATCAAGGCGACGATGGGGGCGTAAGGCCTCTTTGTCATTCCGGGACGGCGCGGAAGTGCCGGGCCCGGAATCCAGGGGCGAACTCCGCAGCGCGTGGCTCTGGATTCCGGGCTCGCGCGCTTATGGCGCGCGCCCCGGAATGACAGGTAATTATGCGCACCGACCTCTTCGATTTCGACCTTCCACCCGACCGCATCGCCCTGCGGCCGGTGTCGCCGCGCGAGGTGGCGAAATTGCTCGTGGTCATACCGGGCGAGGGGCTGGATGACCGCACCGTCGGCGATTTGCCGGGTCTCTTGCAGCCCGGCGACTGTCTGGTGGTCAATAACTCAAAGGTAATTGCTGCGCGTCTCAAGGGCCGCCGTATCGGCCGTGGCGAGGTCGAGCCGTCGATCGAAGCGACTCTGCACAAGCGGCTCGATGGCTCGCACTGGCGGGCCTTTATTCTGGGGGCCAAGAAGGTTCAGGTCGGTGATACGCTCCGCTTCGGCTCGGAAGGCCGGGTCTGCTTCCTCGATCAGCTCGATGCTGAGGTTTCACATAAAGATGAAGGAGGCGAGGTAACCCTTTCATTTTCTTATCAAGGTCCGGTTCTCGACCAGGCTATTGCCGAGCGCGGCGACATGCCTTTGCCGCCCTATATCGCTTCCAGGCGCCCGCCGGACGCCCAGGACAAAGCCGACTACCAGACCCTGTTCGCCCGCGAGCACGGCTCTGTGGCCGCGCCCACGGCGGGGCTGCATTTCACCCCGGACCTGATGGCGAAGCTCGAGGCGCGCGGCGTCGCCGTCCACAGGGTAACGCTCCACGTCGGCGCCGGCACTTTCCTACCGGTCAAATCGGACGACACAGCCGATCACAAGATGCATGCCGAATTCGGCGTGGTGACGGCCGAGACGGCGGCCGCTCTCAATGCCGCGCGGGCCAAAGGCGGACGGATCGTCGCGGTCGGCTCGACTGCGCTGCGGACGCTGGAAACGGCGGCCGGCGATGACGGCCTGATCGGGGAATTTGAAGGCGACACCGCGATCTTCATCACGCCCGGCTACCGCTTCAAGGTGGTCGATCTGATGCTGACGAATTTCCATCTGCCGCGCTCGACTCTATTCATGCTGGTCTCGGCCTTCAGCGGGCTGGAAACGATGCAGCGCGCCTACAGGCATGCGATAGACAGCGGTTATCGCTTTTATTCGTATGGCGATGCGTGTTTGTTGTATCCCGATCTGTCATTCCGGGATGGCGCGCAGCGCCAGGCCCGGAATCCAGATTGATCGTCAAATGTATCTGGATTCCGGGTTCGCGCTGCCGCGCGCCCCGGAATGACGAAAGTAAGATATGTCCGAACCCTTTTCCTTCTCGCTCCTGAAAACCGACGGCGCGGCACGGCGCGGCGAGGTGACGACGCCGCACGGGCGCGTGCAGACGCCGGCCTTCATGCCGGTCGGTACGCAGGCGACGGTGAAGGGCCTCTATCCCGAAGCGGTTAAGGCGACCGGCGCGGAAATCCTGCTCGGCAACACCTATCATCTGATGCTGCGGCCGACGGCGGAGCGCGTCGCCGCGCTCGGCGGCCTGCACACATTCATGAACTGGCCGTATCCGATCCTGACCGACAGCGGCGGCTTCCAGGTGATGTCGCTGGCGACGTTACGCAAGATGAGCGAGCAGGGCGTCACCTTCAAATCGCATCTCGATGGCTCGATGCATGAACTCACGCCGGAACGCTCGATCGAAATCCAGGCGCTGCTCGGCACCGACATCACCATGCAACTCGATGAATGCCTCAAGCTGCCCGCGCCGCGCGAGGAAATCGAGCGCGCCATGCAATTGTCGCTGCGCTGGGGCGAGCGGAGCAAGCGCGCATTTGAATCCCGCGCGCGCGACGGCTACGCGCTGTTCGGCATCGTGCAGGGCGGCGACGACATCGCGCTGCGCCAGCAAAGCGCGAAGGCGCTGACCGAGATCGGTTTCCACGGTTATGCCATTGGCGGGCTCGCCGTCGGTGAGCCGCAGGAGGTGATGCTGAAAGTCGTCGAGGAGACGACGCCGCATTTGCCGGCCGATCATCCGCGCTATCTGATGGGCGTCGGCACGCCGCACGACATGCTGGAAGCGGTTGCGCGCGGCGTAGATATGTTCGACTGCGTGATGCCGACGCGGAACGGCCGCCACGGCACGGCCTTCACGCGCTTCGGCGCGATCAATCTGGCCAATGCGCGCCACGCCAACGATCCGCGTCCGCTCGACGCGCAGAGCACGCACCCCGACGCGCGGACTTATTCGCGCGCCTATCTGCATCATCTGACGAAGGCCAATGAAATACTCGGGCAAGTATTGTTGTCGACCATCAATATCGCCTATTACCAGCAATTGATGGCCGGGATGCGCGAGGCGATCGTGGCCGGACGCTTCGCCGACTTTCACGCCGCGACAATGGCCGGCTGGGCCGAGAGCGATATTCCGGCGCTTTGACAGGGTGGTTGTCTCGCCGGACCGTCTTGGCTATGCCGGGCCACCGTCCACGAACCGAGGCTGCCCCGCATGACGATTCCGCCGGATTTTCTGTCGAAGCGCCGCAAGCCCACTTTCAAACTGCCGCCGGGCGCGACCGACGCGCATTGCCATGTGTTCGGGCCGGGCAACGTGTTTCCCTATTCGCCGACCCGCAAATACACGCCGGAAGACGCGCCAAAGGAAATGCTGCGGGCGCTGCACGATTATCTCGGCATCGACCGCGCGGTGATCGTGCAGGCGAGCTGCCACGGCCTCGACAACGCGGCGATGCTCGACTGCATCGCCTCCGATCCGAAGCGCTATCGCGGCGTCGCCATCGTCAACGACACGTTCACCGACAAGGATTTCCAAAAGCTGCACGACGGCGGCGTGCGCGGCGTGCGTTTCAATTTCGTCAAGCATCTCGGCGGCGCGCCGGATATGACGGTATTCGATCGCGTCATCGATCGCGTCAAGGATCGCGGCTGGCATGTCGTGTTGCACCTCGACGCCAAGGACATTGACGAACTGTCCGCGATCATTCGCAAGCTGCCGATGACCTTCGTCATCGATCATATGGGCCGCGTGCCGGGCGTCGATGGTGTCGAGCAGGCGCCACTGAAGACGTTGCTCGAACTGGCCAAGCTGGAGAAGTGCTGGATCAAGGTCACCGGCTCGGAGCGCATCGACTTTCCGCCTTACGACAAGGCTGTGCCGATCGCGCGCAAGATCCTTGAGACCATTCCCGACCGCGTGCTGTGGGGAACCGACTTCCCGCATCCGAATTCGACCCATGAAGCGGACGAGGGCGAACTGGTCGACCTGGTTCCGCACATAGCTGTCAGCGCCGATTTGCAGCGCAAGTTGCTGGTCGACAACCCGGCAAAGCTGTATGAATTTTGAAACATCCAAAGCGGTTGAAGAGACGGGAAGAAGCATGAGCAGGAAGCTGAAAATCGCCGTGGTTGGCGCCGGCATGGGCGGCCTCGCGGTCGCCGCGACGTTGCGTAAGGTCGGCATCGACGTCGAGGTGTTCGAGCAGGCGAGCCGCTTCGGCCGCATCGGCGCCGGCATCCAGATGATGCCGAATTCGATGAAGGTGCTGCGCGGCATCGGCGTCGAGGACCGGCTGCGTCAGGTCGCCTTCGCGCCGTTCTCGCATCTCAACCGCGACGGCTATACCGGCGAATTGATGCGCGAACTGCCGATGCCGGAAGCGCTCTATGGCGCGCCCTATCTGTGCATGCATCGCGCCGATCTGCACGATGCGCTCGCCTCCGCCGTGCCGTCCGACATCATTCATCTCAACAAGAAGCTAACTGGGCTCGACCAGGCTGGCGGCATCGTGACGCTGTCTTTCGCGGACGGCAGCAAGGCGACGGCCGACGCGGTCGTCGGCGCCGACGGCGTGCATTCGCTGGTGCGCGATATTGTCGTTGGCCCGGACTCGCCGGTGCACAAAGGCCGCATCGCCTATCGCGCCGTCTTTGAATCCAAACTGATGGGCGGCTTCGACATCGGCCCGTCGCGCACCAAATGGTGGGGCACCGACCGGCACATCGTTATCTATTACACGACCAAATCGAAGAGCGAACTCTACTTCGTCACCAGCGTGCCGGAAGAGGCCGGCTGGATGACCAAGGAGTCATGGTCGGCCAAGGGCAATGTCGAGGAACTGCGCGCCGCTTACGGCGATTTCCATCAGGATGTACGCAATGTTCTCGATGCCTGTCCGGATTGCCACAAATGGGCGATCCTCGAGCGCGAGCCGCTGCCGAACTGGAGCAGCGGCCGCGTCGTGCTGCTCGGCGATTCCGCGCATCCGATGACGCCTTACATGGCGCAAGGCGCGGCGACCTCGATCGAGGACGCCGCCATTCTGGCGCGCTGCCTCGAGGCCGTACAGGGCGACGACATCGAAGGCGCGTTCAAACGCTATGAAGCGCACCGCAAGCCGCGCACCTCGGTTGTGCAGGCGATTTCGAGCGCCAATACCTGGATGAAGGGCGGCGAGTCCGACACCTCTTGGCTCTACGGCTACGACGCCTGGAACGCCGATCTCGACCGGCCTGCGGCCAACCCGAACACCAGCAAGGCGGCTTAAAGCGCGCTACGGCCCGCCGTACAGCCAGGAAATGCCTTCATAGGCCTGCTCGGCGGTGCGGCCGCCGACGGCCATATCGCGCAATTCGGCGGTGACGCCGCGCGCGTGATAGAAATCGCCATAGACGCGCGCCATGATCTGCACGCGCGCGGTGCGCAGATAACGCGCCTGCTCATAGGCCTTGAACGCGGCCGGCAGATTGTCGGGCTGTTCGGCGACCTTCTCGGCCAGGATGACGGCATCCTCGGTCGCCATGCAGGCGCCTTGCGCGAGATATTGCAGCATCGGATGCGCGGCATCGCCGAGCAGCGTGACGTTACCCTTGCTCCAATCCTTCACCGGCTCGCGGTCGCACAGCACCCACATCTTCCAGGTGTCGATCAATTCCAGAAGCCGCGTGACTTCCGGGCGCAAGCCCTTGAAGTGATTGAACAGCAGTTCCTTGCTGCCTTCGGCGTTCCAGCCTTCCTCATAATGATCGGAATGAAACACGGCGACGAGATTGAACAGTTCGCCGCGCCGCAGCGGATAATGCACGAAATGGCATTTCGGTCCGGCCCACAGCACGACGTCGGGGCGCCATAGATCTTTCGGCACCTGCTCGCGCGTCAGCACGCCGCGATAGGCGATATGACCGGAGACGCGCGGTCTGCCGTCGCCGACGATGCGCTCGCGGATCTTCGACCACATGCCGTCGCAGGCGATCAGCGCTCGGCCTTCGACTTTCTCGCCGCCTTCCAGCGTGATGGCGACGCCGTCGCCGCTGTCGACATAGGAATCGACGCGGCGGCTGGTTTCCAGAGTGATCAGATTGTTGGAGCGGCAGGCTTTCAAGAAGCGGCCGTGAATATCAGCGCGATGAATGACGGCGTAAGGCTGGCCGCCGAAGCGTTTGGAGAATTCAGCGCCGAGCGGAATATTGGTGATCAGGTCGCCGGTGATGGCGTTGCGCATTTCCTGCGACGGCGGGATATGCGCGTCGGCGAGGACTTCGTCCTTCAGGCCGATTTTTTCCAGCACGCGGAAAATATTGGGACCGAGCTGGATGCCGGCGCCGACCTCGCGGAATTCGTCGGCCTGCTCGAAGACGCGCACCGGCAGGCCATTGCGGGCGAGCGCGAATGCGGTGATGAGGCCGCCAATGCCGCCGCCGGAAATGAGAATGGGTTTGCCGTTCGCCGCCACCATGCCGTGCCTCGTCGCGTTTTTAAAAAAATATCGATTTCGCGCGCAACGATAAAGCGCCCAAGGCCCGGACGCAAAGCGCGTCTGGCGTGTGGATGGGTCAGGCGGTACCGGCCAAAACGAAGCCCGCCGGTTTTAAGCCGGCGGGCCTGTTGCTAAGAGAATTATAGTTCGTCTCGGGGGCCGTGCGCCGTCGCTTATTTGGTCACTTATTTGGTCACTTATTTGGTCACTTGGCCGCGGATTTCGCCGGCTTTATTGGCCTCGGTGTGGATGTTGGCGTAGTATCTGCCGCCGAGAAGATCGGCGGCCTGGGCGTCGGTCAAGGTCGCTTCGCCCTCGAACGGGGTTTTGGCGGCGGCGCCGGCAAAAATCGGCACGGCGACGCCGGCGTTCTTGCCAACCTCGGCCGGACCATGGAAATGCGCGGCGGTCGCGGGGCCGCTGAGGCCCGCATAGCTGCCTTTCCAGGTCAGCTTCTTGCTGGCGGTGTCGAAGGTCGCGGTGACGGTGCCGCTGGCTTTGCTGTCGTTGGCCGGCACTTCCGCGGCGCCGTTGAGGGCGGCTTTCAGGTTGACCACTTCGGCCGAAGCTGGCCCGGCAAGCGCGATGGCGAGGATGCAAGTGGCGGCGGCCAAAGTGGACCGCAGGACTGTCGAGGTCATGTTTGAGACTCCTGGCAATTGTTGGCGTGCAACCAGAAGAACAAACACCGTACCAGGCGCGGTATTCACCGCATCAGGCGCGGTATTCGCCCAACGAATGAGGCCAGCGCCGAATTAGACTTACAGCGAATCAGCCTTGCGCCGTTTCTTCGAGCGCCAGCCCGATAGAGGTGGTCGCCGTCCCACCGCAGCCGTCACAGACCCAATGATGGCGAATTTCGCCGCCTTCGACGAATTCCGACATGAACGGTGCAATCATCACCTCGCCGCAGGTCGGACACTGGAACGGTGCGGCGAAGGCGCGCAGAGAGGACAGTGTGGCCGGTGTGCAATGAAGCTGCATGGTCAGGGCCTCCTCTGTTGAAACGTCGTCCGTTGCGTTCGTCGTAGGGGCCAACCATGGCGGCGGCGAGACGCTTTGGTGAAACTGTCGTGGCCGCCGCGATAAAGTTTCGTGACAGGCATCACACGTGTCGCGCTTGCGGCAACGGCGATTTATCGCCTTCGCCCGCCATCTTCGCGCCTTTGCAGCGTGGGACAATGGCCGGCTTGCCCAATGGTGAACAAGGTCTCGCCGGCTTCGTTAAATCAATCGAACAATAAGGGATCAATCTCGCAGTGCGGCCACATTCGTGATGCGGCGCAACAAGACGATTCTAGCCTTTTGTTTTGTCACGTTTTCTTCACGCGAACCGGTACCCACTTCGCTCGAAAACGCTCTAGGCTCGCGCCTTCGCGGCAACATTGCCTTCGAGCCATTCCTGCTGCTCGGCAACAGCCAGCAGACCGTCGCGCATTTTCACCAGGCGCTCATATTCATCGCCGCTCGCCAAAGGATCCTTGGCGCGGGCATCGCATTGCGCGGCCCAAAGGCGCAGTTCCGTGGCGGTAAGATTGGTGTTCATCGCGTGTGACTCCCGGCGTCACATAAATGCCGGAAGTCTAACGGCGTTCCATCCGCAGCCGGCGGTGCCGCGGTGAGGCCTGCGCAAAGCCTTCAGTCTTCGATGTCTTCGAGCGGCGGCAATTGCCGGATCGGCCCGGTCGACAGACTGACCTTGCGGCGCTGCGTCAGGTAGGTTTCGGCGACTGTTTCGGCGGTGCGGGATTTGACGAACAGGTCGGCGCCGAGATTGCCGCCATATTGCGCCAAATCGTCTTCCTCGCAGCTGGCCGCGATGGCCAGGCCAACCGAGGCCAGATGGGCGCGGCGGAAACAATAAACCGCCAGCATGGCGCGGGTTTGCGGCGGCACCGTATCGATCAGGGCGTCAAGCCCGTGTGGGCTGGCGCGGTAGAGCTGGCCGAGCACGCTCTCGGGTACAGGACAGGTCTCTTCGTTCAACTGCATGTTGATCTCCGACCCCAGGAACCCCCAGCGTTTCATTGCCGGAAATTCATTAACAAATCGGAAACTATAACAGCCGTGCAACCGGCATGGTACGGGAGTGGACGGCGCCGCGCGGCGGCGGTGCGATGGCACTTCCGGTCAATCAAGGACCACGGTGTCGTAGGTTCCCAGGGCCAGTGCCATGTCGACGGCAATGAACTGATCGAGCGCCTTGATCAAATGGCCTTTGGTCTCGACGGGGAAGTTTGAGAGAATGATGACCTCGATGAAAGCGAGCTTGAGCCGCATGTAGCCGGCGATGTACCACATCGGATCGAGCTCGATATCGCGATGTCGCACGGCGATGCGGCGCACATTGCGCAGATACTCCTCGCCGAACTGCGAATTGAACAATTCGATCCAGTGCTGCTTCTGCCGCGTCTTGAGCGATGCGATGGCCTTGTCGGTGACGTGCGGATTGATGTCGAACTCCTGCACGCGCACATAGAAACGATCGATGATGCCATCGAGCTGCGGCGCGATCAAATCCGATAGAATCTTGCCCGACCTTTTGGCGGTGGCGTCGATTTCGAGAAAACCGAGCAGCTTGTCGATCATGTTCGCTTCCCTGAGTGAGGCGAACTGCGGAGGTATCCGATTCCCGTGGGCGGGGAAGCGATGCAAATGAGCAATTAGTTTATGGTTTTTGGCTGAAATGGCGACATGCGCGAGCCTTGCTACGCGCGCGGCGTAAGGCTTTCGGCTGAACCATTCAGGAAAGGCTGGTGAGCGCGCTGGGACTCGAACCCAGGACCTCGCGATTAAAAGTCGTGTGCTCTACCAGCTGAGCTACGCGCTCGTCACCCTTGCGATGATCTTATCCGATTGGCCCGCCCAAGCGGGATAAACGAAGGCGGGGAGGCGGTCCCCGTCACGGGCTCCCAAGTCGGATCATGCGCTGGCGGTGTGTAGGGGGGCCGGATGGCGAGGTCAATAGGCGGGAAACCGCCCTGTGGGGAGCGGTTTCGGATGGAATTCCCGGCCAAATCGCGGTTCCGTTGCCCATATCTTGAACTCGCCCCCGGCCGCCGCGGTTTGCTACAATAAAGCCGAACCGCGACGCCGCACCCGATCCCCTTTTATTCGCCGCCCGGAGCTTTAAAGCCCATGCCTATCGTCAACCGCGTCGCCGACCTGCATGCCGACATCACCGCCTGGCGGCGCGATCTGCACGCGCATCCGGAGTTGCTTTACGAAGTACACCGGACCGCGGCCTCGGTCGCGGCGAAGCTGACGGAATTCGGCTGCGACGAGGTGGTGCCGGGGATCGGCCGCACCGGGGTGGTCGGCGTCATTCGCGGCCGCAAGGGTTCGTCCGGCAAGACCATCGCGCTGCGCGCCGACATGGACGCGCTGCCGATCGAGGAGGCCAACGACCTGCCGTACAAGTCGACCGTCCCCGGCAAGATGCACGCCTGCGGCCATGACGGCCACACCGCGATGCTTCTGGGCGCGGCGCGCTACCTCGCCGAAACGCGCAATTTCGACGGCACGGCCGTGGTGATTTTCCAGCCGGCCGAGGAAGGTGGCGCCGGCGCCAAAGCGATGCTCGAGGACGGCATGGTCGGCCGTTTCAAAATCGACGAATTCTACGGCATGCACAATGCGCCGGGCATGCCGGTCGGCGAATTCGGCCTGTCCAAGGGGCCGATGATGGCGGCGGCGGATTTCGTCACCATCGACATCGAAGGCGTCGGCGCGCATGCGGCGCGGCCGCATCTTGGAATCGACACGGTGCTGGTCGGCGCGCAGATCATCAACGCCATGCAATCGGTGGTGTCGCGCAATGTCGATCCCTTGAAGTCGGCGGTTGTGTCGATCTGCATGTTCCAGGCCGGTAATACCGACAATGTCATTCCGCAGACCGTGCAGTTGCGCGGCACCGCGCGCAGCCTAGATGCCGGCGTGCAGGATCTGCTGGAGAAGAACCTGCACCGCGTCGTCGAGCACACGGCGGCGGCCTATGGCGCCAAGGCGAAATTGACCTACCGGCGCAGCTACCCGGTGCTGGTCAATCACGACCGCGAGACGGAATTCGCCTCCGCCGTGGCGAGCCAGATCGCCGGCACCGAGCGGGTCAACAGCAAATTGCCGCCGATGATGGGCGCGGAGGATTTCTCCTTCATGCTCAACACAAAACCAGGCGCATTCATCTGGGTCGGCAACGGCGACAGCGCGGGCTTGCATCACCCGAAGTACAACTTCAATGACGACGTGATCCCGCTGGGTACGTCTTACTGGGTGCGATTGGTGGAGACGGCGCTGCCGGCTTAGTCGTCATTCCGGGGCGCAGCGAAGCTGCGAACCCGGAATCCAGTTACAATCTCATTGCCGAATATCTGGATTCCGGATCGCCGCTGACGCGGCGTCCGGAATGACAGAGTATTTTGCTACTGCGCCAGTTCGGTCTGCTTCTGCGCCATCGGCGCCGGCGCGGGCGCGACCGCTTCGGCAATCCGCGCCGGACGGCGGCCGATGAGTTCGCCGAACTGGGTCTCGATCGCGCGCCATGTGGCAAAGTCGTTGATGCGCGAGCGCTCAAGCAGCGCGATCGCCACCGCGGCGATGAACGGCAGGCTCTGGATCACCAGCACGCCGGCGAAGATGTTGATCTCGCGCACTTCCTTGATGTTGGTCTGGACCAGGATGATCGCGCCGAGGATCAAGAGACCGGCCATGACCGCTTCCCAGAATGCGTGGAAGTCGGCGCCGAGACGGATCTTGCCGGCGCCGCCTTTATCGGTGCGCACGAAGGGCAGGTGATCCTTGATCATGCCCATGGCGACGGCGCGCGCCACGGTCCATTGCACCGACATCGCGGCGATGGCGGAGACGAACAACTGGCCTTTGCCGGTTTGCACGCGCAGGCGATAGAGCGTGACGAAATGCGCCATCGAGACGACGAAGCTGGCGAGAATCGGCAAGGTGAGAATACGATCCGGCACGGCGATATCGAGGAAGGCGATGATCGGGACCCAGACGATGTTGAGGATCGCCACGACGACGCCGACGCTTTCGGCGCCCAGCCAGTTGAGCCAGCCGAGCGAGAATTCGCGCTTCTGATCGCGGGTCAGGCGGCTGGCGCCCGGCAGGAAACGGCGCCAGTGTTTTTTAAGAATTTGCAGACCGCCATAGGCCCAGCGATCGCGCTGCTTCTTGT
Source organism: Bradyrhizobiaceae bacterium (assembly GCA_947479905.1). Lineage (GTDB taxonomy): Bacteria > Pseudomonadota > Alphaproteobacteria > Rhizobiales > Xanthobacteraceae > Pseudolabrys. The sequence continues at coordinate 1,642 of CANKBJ010000052.1, read as the reverse complement.
AGGCGTTGAACGTGTCCGGCAGCAGGCCGTGGCCGTAGCGCTTGTTGGTGTAATGCGCGTGATAGCCGAGCTCGAGCAAGGTCAGGCCGAGGTCGGTGTCCTCGCAGATCGTGTCGCTCGACCAGCCGCCGGCGGCTTCGATCGCCGAACGGCGCACCAGGCACATCGTGCCGTGTACGACGATGGCGTTGACTTCGTTCCGCTGCACCATGCCGATATCGAAGAAGCCGGCATATTCGCCGTTCATGGCGTGATGCATCAGGCTGCGGTCGCCGTCGCGGTGATCCTGCGGCGCCTGCACCAGGCCGACGGCGGGATCGGCAAACAGCGGCACCAGATCCTTGAGCCAGTCCGGCGTCACGACATAGTCGGCGTCGATGATGCCGATGACTTCGGCGTCGGCCGCGGTGTGCACGGTCGCCAGACGCAAGGCGCCGGCCTTGAAGCCTTCTAGATTATTGGCCAGCACGAACTTGAAGCGTTCACCGAGCAGCTTGCAGTGCTCCTCGACCGGCAGCCACATACCCGGATCGGGCGTGTTGTTGACGACGACGACGCATTCGAAATTCGGATAGTCGAGGCGCGCGACGGCGTCGAGCGTCTGCTTGAGCATCTCCGGCGGTTCGCGATAGGCCGGAATGTGGATCGACACTTTCGGCGTGGTCAATTCCGGCGCCAGCGGCGGCGCGTTCGGCACCAGCCGGATCGGCTTGCGGCCAAAGGCGATCGACGCGATCTCCTCGATGCGCGCCAGCGCGATGACGATCAGCGGGATCAACAGCAATGTGCCGAGACCGAGCGCGAAGGCCGCGCCGGGCACGAAGTAGTGGCCGTTCCAATAGGCGAACAAAGCCGCCGACCAGGCGCCGACAGCGTTGGCCGCGGCCGCCAGCAGCACGACCTGCCAGACGGTGACGGCGGCCGCCGACAGGATCGGCAGCGACAGCAGCACGCTGACGAGGAGCGCGATGCCGGCAAGTTTCCAGTGATCCGGATTGCCGACCGGGCCGGTCCAGCTGAACTTCTCATGACGGGACGCATCAAGAATGCCCCAATAGGGACCGACGCCGCCTTCGAAAATCTTCCAAGGCTGATCGATAGCTTCGACGATGTTGTAGTCGATGCCGTAGGCCTCGGCGCGCGAGACGAAATCGCGCAACGCGACGGCCTGCTCGACGCGGCCCGGATTGGCGGACTTGAGATTGTAGCCGGCGCTCGGCCAGCCGAACTCGGCGATGACGATTCGCTTGCCGGGATAGGCGCGGCGCAGCTTGTCATAGATGATGATGGCCTGATCGACCGCCTGCGTTTCGGAGAAGCCTTCCCAATAGGGCAGGATATGCGCGGCGATGTAATCGACCGCCGACACCAGTTCGGGATGCTCGATCCAGACGTTCCAGATTTCGCCGGTGGTCACCGGGACGCTGACCGAGCGCTTGACGCGCTGGATCATCGTAATCAGATCGGAAACTTTCTGTTCGCCGCGGTAGATCGTTTCGTTGCCGACGAAGATGCCGTTGACGTTGCTGTGCCGCTTCGACAATTCGATCACCGAACGCATTTCGCGTTCGTTGCGTTCCTTGTCCTTGTCGATCCAGGCGCCGATGGTGGCGCGCAGACCGAATTCGGCGGCGATGCCGGG
>CANKBJ010000051.1 GCA_947479905.1 Bradyrhizobiaceae bacterium | reverse complement strand
GGTGAGCGCCGTGCCGTCGTGGAATTTCACGTTCGGCGTCAGCTTGAACGTATAGGTCATGAGATCGGGCGCGACCGTGTAAGACGTCGCCAGATCGTTCTCGACCGCCGGGAATTTCGACAGGTTGAAACGCAGCAGCGTCGAATAGAACGGCGCGGCGAAATGCAGCGTCGCGTAGGTGTCGCTGCCGGCCGGATCGTAATGCGGCGCCTCGGCGCTGATTGCGAAGTTAAGAACGCCGCCGCGCTTGACGTTCGGCGCCTGCGCGTTGGCCTTGGTGAAATCGAAATTGAGCCCGCTCATGCCGAGAGCAAGCGCTCCCGCCGTCCCTTGCAAGGCCGTCCTTCTGGAAATCTTCATGGTGTCTCCTCCTCTGTGTGCTTTTTTTTTGAACGTCTTGAGCGTTGTCTTAGACTTTTATACAGGCGGCAAAGTGCCCGGGCCGTTTTTCCTCGAGCGGCGGAACCACCTCGCGGCACTCCTGGCTCGCCAGCGGACAGCGGGTATTAAAGACGCATCCGGAGGGCGGCGCCAGATGGCTCGGCAGCTCGCCCTTGATCAGGCGCGGCTCGCGCAGCTTTTCCAGTGTCGGATCAGGCACCGGAGCGGCGTCGAGCAATACTTTCGTATAAGGATGCAGGGAGTCGCTGTAGATGACGTCGCGGTCGGCGATTTCCATGACACGGCCGAAATACATCACCACGACGCGCGCCGAGATATGCCGCACCACCGCGAGGTCGTGGGCGATGAACAGGAATGCGAGGCGGAATTTGCGCTGCAGTTCCTCAAGCAGATTGATGATCTGGCCCTGGATCGACACGTCGAGCGCCGATACCGCTTCGTCACAAACGATGAAGGACGGCTCCATCGCCAAAGCGCGGGCAATGCCGACGCGCTGACGTTGCCCGCCGGACAGTTGATGCGGATAGCGCTCCGCCATTTCCGGACGAAGGCCGACGTGGCCGAGCAGCTCGGAGACGCGCGCCTCGTTCTCTTTGCGGCCGGAGACGATTTTATAGACGTGCAGCGGCTCGCCGATGATCTGACCCACGGTCATGCGCGGGTTGAGCGACGAATACGGGTCCTGGAAGATGACCTGGACCTTGCGCCGCATCGCCTTGAGCTCGGCGGCCGAGGCGGTCGACAGATTGACGCCTTCAAAGTGGATTTCGCCGGCCGAGGGCTCCTCCAGGCGCAGGATCAGCCGCCCAACCGTGGTTTTGCCGCAGCCGGATTCGCCGACCAGGCCGAGTGTTTCGCCGGGAAAGATGTCGAACGAGACATCCTCGACCGCGCGCACCGTGCCGCCGGCGCTGCGCAGCCCGCCGGACACCGAGAAGTGCTTGGTCAGATGCTGCACCGACAGCACCGGCGCTTCGGTATTGGCGGCGAAGTTTAAGCCCGCGCCGCCGAGGCTGGCCCAGACGATCTTGCCCTCGGCGATTTCGGCATGCCGGTGGCAGCGCGACAGACTGCCGGTATCGGTCGGATAAAGCGGCGGCTCCTGATCGCAGACCGCGACGCGGAACGGACAGCGCGGCGCGAAGCGGCAGGCGGTCGTGACATTGGCGAGATTGGGCGGCAGGCCTTCGATAGTTTCCAGCTTGCTGCCGCGCGGACGGTCGAGACGGGGCACCGAGCGCAGCAGACCCATCGTGTAGGGATGGCGCGGCTTGTGAAACAGCTGCTCGGCCGGTCCCTGCTCGGCGACGCGCGCGGCGTACATGACGATGACGCGGTCGGCGTAGCGCGCGACCACGCCGAGATTATGCGTGATGATGACCAGCGCGATGTTGAGCTTGCGCGACAGGTTCTTCATCAGCTCGAGAATCTGCGCCTGAATCGTCACGTCGAGCGCGGTGGTCGGCTCGTCGGCGATGATCAGTTTCGGATTGCAGGCGAGTCCGATGGCGATCATCACGCGCTGGCGCATGCCGCCGGAGAATTGATGCGGGTACTGGTCGAGCCGGCGTTCCGGGTCGGTAATGCCGACAAGGGTCAACAATTCGATGGCGCGCGCCTGCGCCTGCTCGTCGTTCATGCCGAGATGGATTTGCAGCGGCTCCTTGATCTGCAGCCCGATGGTCAGGATCGGGTTGAGCGAGGTCATCGGCTCTTGGAAGATCATCGATATGTCGCGGCCGCGGATTTCCCGCATCGCTTCGTCGTCGAGATCGAGCAGGTTGCGGCCGTCGAACATGACGCGGCCCTGCGGAATTTTTCCGGTCAGGCGCGGCAGCAGCCGCATGATCGACAGCGCGGTGACGGACTTGCCCGAGCCAGACTCGCCGACGATGGCGACCACTTCGCCGCGGTCGACCGAGAAGCTGACGCCTTCGACCGCGCGGACGATGCCGCGCGAGGTGTGAAACTGGGTGTGCAAATCCTCGACTTGCAGCAGCGGCGCAGCCACCTTCTGCTGCGCGGCCGATTGTCCGCGCACGTCTCTATCGGCATCAACGACGGTCAAGCCTTCATTCCTCTCAAAAGCGTTGCGAGAACACCCATTTAGGCCGTTCCCGTCCTCCCCGGGCGGCAGCATGCGGTGCGCGTGTTCATCGCGCAAGTCTGGTGATTGGTCGCAGGCGGACTTCTTTCCGGCCGGCCGGAACCCGGCCCGTGGTAATTTGTTGTGGTGAAATAGCAGGCAGCGCGATTGCGCCCACAGTAGGATGTCGCAAGGCCGGCTTTTGTGCATATTGGTGCGGCGCGAAAACGGTACCGCGCCGCCTCGGGGATCGAATGAACAGCTCTTTCTTCGGCGAATTGCTGCAAACCATCTCGGAGCGCGGCCGCGCACTGCTGGACCGCGGCCGTGACCGGCGCGGTAATCCCGCCGCACGATCGGAAAACCTGATCGGGCTATGCGAAGATTTACTCTCCGGCCGCGGTGAGGCTTCCGGGGTGGCGCTGGCGCGGGAAATCCTCGGCCACTATGCCGATCTTACCATCGGACCGCGCATCGCCTTTTTCGAGTCGCTGGCGCAGCGCTTCGGCACCGATCCGGCACGCATGGAAGAGGCCATCGCGGCCTGGCGGGCAAAGCCGTCCGACGCGACCGCGGCCAATGTGCATGCCACCTCCGAGCCGCGCCGGCAGGAGCTTTTCCGTCGCCTCAATCTTGCCCCCGGCGGCACCCAGGCACTGGTGCGCATGCGCGAACAACTCATCGACGTGCTGCCGAACCGCGACGACCTCGGCGCGGTCGACGACGATTTCGTCCATTTGTTCACCTCGTGGTTTAATCGAGGTTTTCTGGTGCTGCGGCATATCGACTGGTCAACGCCGGCGATCGTTCTGGAAAAAATCATTCGCTACGAGGCAGTGCACGAGATCCGCGATTGGGACGACCTGCGCCGCCGCATCGATCCGCAGGACCGGCGCTGCTATGCCTTCTTTCATCCCGCGCTGGTCGATGAACCGTTGATCTTCGTCGAAGTCGCCTTGACGCGCGACATTCCAGATTCGATCGCGCCCATTCTGGCCACCGGTCGCGAGACGGTCGAACCCGAGAAAATGCGCACCGCCGCGTTTTATTCGATCTCGAACTGCCAGCGCGGCCTGGCCGGCGTGTCGTTCGGCAGCTTCCTGATCAAACAGGTGGTCGAGGAAATCTGCCGAGAGATGCCAAGACTTTCGAACCTGGTGACCTTGTCGCCGGTGCCGAATTTTGCGGCTTGGCTCAGGCGCGAACGCGCGGCGGAAACATCGGCGGCTTTGACCGAGGCCGACAAGGAAGCATTGTCCGCGCTCGATGAGCCCGGCTGGTGGAACGATGCCGGCAAGGCGGAGGCGCTGCGCGAGCCGCTGATGCGCGCCGCCGCCTGGTATTATCTACGCGCGCGCACCGGGCGCGGGCTGCCGGTCGATGCGGTCGCGCGCTTCCATCTCGGCAATGGCGCGCGGCTCGAACGCCTCAACTGGCTGGCCGATACATCGGACAAGGCGATGGGGCAGTCGCACGGGCTGATGGTCAATTATCTCTACGACCTCGACGACATCGAGAAGAACCACGAGGCCTTCGCCGAAGGCCGCACGGTGGTGGCCTCCAGCGCGGTGCAGCGCTTCCTGCGCCCGACGCTCGAACTGGTGCCAGTCGCGGGGTAGGATTTCGTCGTCCCCGCGAAGGCGGGGACCCATACGCTGTGCTCGTGCCGTTTCTTCCAAAGCCAGCAGCAGATTGCTGTGCTGATCAGCGCCGGTGGCTATGGGTCCCCGCCTTCGCGGGGACGACAATCACGCCTTCCCGTACACCGGCAGGATGGCGCCGCGCGTGACCTTGTTGTCGGTTGAAGCGAGAAACAGAATCGTCGCCGCGACTTTCTCGACCTTCGGCCATTTGTCGAAATCCGCCTTCGGCATCGCCGCGCGGTTGGCTGGTGTATCCATAATCGAGGGCGCTACCGCGTTCACCAGAATGCCCTGCTTCGCGACTTCCTCGCCGAACGCCATGGTCAGCGCCGCCACGCCGGATTTGGCAATTGTATAGGCGGTCATGCCGGCGCCGGAACGCGGCTCCAGCGCCGGGCGCGCCGCGACATTGACGATGCGGCCGCCATTACCGGCCATCGCTTTGATGGCCGCGCGGCAGCACAGAAAGCACGAGACGAGATTGCTATCCAGTTGCGCCATCAGCGCGGCCTTGTCGGTATCGCCGATAGCCGCCGCTGCGAAACCGCCGGCGACATGAATCGACGCCCAAGGCGTTATGCCCTGAAACAGTTTCGCCACGTCGTTCTCGTTGGAAAGGTCGGCGACCTTGATCAGGCTGACTTTGGCGGCGTCCTTGTGCGCGAAGCGCGCCATTTCGGCGTCATGCACATAAGGCACCGTGCAGGCCGCGCCGGCTTTCAGCAGTCCGTCGACAACGGCCGCGCCGAGCGCGCCGGTGCCGCCGGTGACGACGACGTTTTTTCCCGCGAAGTCCATGTTATTTTCCTGTGCGCATGATCTTATCCGAAAACCGGTTCCCACTTTTCGGGATCATGCGCTATCCCCTCCCGCGTTTCACCCGCATCGGCAGCACCTGGTATTCCATCCAGTTCGCCACTTCGCTGACGCGCAGCTTCTTGTCGAGCACGTTGCGGCTGATGCCGTGCCGCCACGACAATCGCTTGCAATCCGGATCGCTGTCGAGCGTGTCGAGGTCCTGCGCGAAAGTGCTAATATCGCTCTCGTCGGCAAAGAAGCCCTCGCGGATCAGGCCCGTGCCGATGCGCCGCACGATGGTCGCCAGTTCGCGCAGCGGATATTCCGGGTGATACTGCACGCCCCAGGCGACCGACTCTCGTGTGCGGATTTCCACGCTCTGCACCGCCGAGACGGCATTGCTGGCCAGCACGGTCGTGCCCGGCGGCAGCGTCTCGACCTCGTCGAGATGCACGGTCGGCGCGTTGAACACGTCGAGCTTGCCGACATACATCGGATGCTGGCGACCGGCCGCGGTGAGCCGGATACCGCGCCCGAAGCCGATCTCGCGGCCGTTCGGATTTTTCCGCACCACGCCGCCGGCAGCGACGGTGATAATTTGCAGTCCCCAGCAGGAGCCGAACAACGGCGTTCCGGTCGTCATTGCTTCGCGCACCAGATCGATCTGGCGCGTGACCGCCACGCCGCCGTTGTAAATGTGCAGGCTGGAGCCGGTGATGGCGATGCCGTCATAGCCCTGCAGCGACTGGCCGTCCGGCAAGACCGCGCCGGGGTCGGCCGGATGGCAGATGTCCACCGCCGCGCCCGGCAGCAATTCGCGCAACAGGTCGGAATAGCCGGTGCTCGCCGGGACGCCGCCGAACGACACATGTTCGGCCATGGTTTGCGGCGAATTGCCTTCGATGACGAGCAGGCGCGGGGAGGGCATTTCCAGTCCTTGAACGGTCGGGCGGGGCAGGAATCGCATGAGAACGGTCGGCAAATTTATCGCCCGGTCTGTGGCCAAGCCAAGGCGCGGCCTGTTTTCGCGCCTGAATCCGAAAGCTTTAAGCGGTGTTAACGCGCCAGGCGCTAGATTGTGCCCGGTTTTGTCTCACGCCCGAGAGCTTTAGTTTAAGGCCATGGCCGATTACGACCTCGCAATCATTGGCGGCGGCATCAACGGCACCGGCCTGGCGCGCGACGCCGCCGGCCGCGGCCTGCGCGTGCTGCTGGTCGAAACCAACGATCTGGCGTCCGGCACCTCGTCGGCTTCCTCGAAGCTGATCCATGGCGGCCTGCGCTATCTCGAGCACGGGGCGTTCCGGCTGGTGCGCGAAGCGCTCGGCGAACGCGAAGTGCTGCTGCGCATGGCGCCGCATCTGATCCGCCCGATGCGCTTCGTGCTGCCGCCTGTGCCGGGCATGCGCGCGCCGCTCAAGTTGCGCTTCGGCCTTCTGCTTTACGACTGGCTCGGCGCGCGCAAGCTGCTGCCGCCGTCGCGCACCATCGATCTGACGCATAACGTGGTCGGCCAGCCGCTCAAGCGATCGTTCCGCTATGCTTTCGAATATTCCGACTGCTGGGTCGACGACAGCCGGCTGGTCGTTCTCAACGCGGTCGATGCCGCGGAACGCGGCGCCACCATCCGCACCCGCACCCGCTGCGTGCGGGTGGAGCGGCGCGACGAATGGGAGCTGGTGCTCAACAGCCGCGGCAAGCGCGAGACCGCGACCGCGCGCGTTCTGGTGAATGCCGCCGGTCCCTGGATCGGCGAAGTGGCGGATACCATCATCCGGCGGCCGTTGCCGGCGCCGGTGCGCCTGATCAAAGGCAGCCACATCGTCGTGCGCCGCCGGTTCGATCACAGCGACGGCTATATTCTCCAGGCCAAAGGCGGTCGCGTCGTCTTCGCGCTGCCCTTCGCCGAGGATTTCACACTGATCGGAACGACCGACGAGAATTTCGTCGGCGATCTGAAATCGCCGGCGCCGGTTCCAGCCGAGATCATGTATCTCTGCGATGTGGCGAACCAGTATTTCCGCGACAGAATAACGCCCGACGAACTGGTCTGGTCCTACGCCGGCGTGCGGGCGCTGTATGATGACGGCGCCGGCAAGCCGGAAGACGTGACGCGCGATTATATGCTGACGCTCGACGAGCAGCGCCACCTGGCGCCGCTGCTCACCGTCTATGGCGGCAAGATCACCACCCACCGGCGGCTCGCCGAGGCCGCCATGAGCAAGATGCGCCATTTCTTTTTGGCGAAACCGGCATGGACCGCGAAATCCTCGCTGCCGGGCGGCGAATTTCCACCGGAAGGGTTTGCCGAAGTCGTAGCCGCGATGAGGGCGCGTTGGCCGTTTCTCTCGGAGGCGACGGCGCGGCGTCTGGCGCGCGCCTATGGCCTGCGCTGCGAGAAGTTTCTCGGCGACGCGCAGAGCCTTTCCGATCTCGGTCCCGTGTTGGCCGGCGATCTCACCGGCGCGGAAGTACGCTATCTGGTCGACCATGAATGGGCGCAGACCGCCGACGACGTGCTGTGGCGGCGCAGCAAACTGGGCCTGTCGGCCAGCGTCGAGGAGCGCACGGCGATCGCGCAGTTCATCGCGGCGTCGCGCGGACAGGGTTGATGAAACCTTAATGCGGGCACGGAAATTGATTCATCCGGCTTTATCGCAGCGCCATAACTTTGTGCTTGAATGGTAATGCGGATTACCGGTTTTGACCTGAACGGATTAGCTATGCCGATTGACACAAGATCGCTTGAAGCCAGGTTCGCCACCGCGAAAATACTCATCGTCGACGATGAGCATTACATGCGGAAGGTCGTGCGCACTTTGCTCATGAGCATCGGCGTTCGCGACATTCACGAGGCGGCGGACGGCCCGGCCGGGCTGGAGATGGTCCGCAACGTCATGCCGGACATGGTCATCCTCGATTGGGAAATGCCCGGGCTCGACGGCGCCGGCTTCGTGCGTATGGTGCGTTCGCCGCAGACTTTCCCCCTGCCCGATATCCCGATCATCATGCTGACCGGCCATGGCGAACGCTCGCGCGTGATCCAGGCGATCGAGCTTGGTGTCAACGAATTCCTGCTCAAGCCGGTGTCGTCCAAGGCGCTGCGCGATCGCATTATCGCGGTGATGACCAAGCCGCGGCCGCTGGTGAAATCCGGCGACTATTATGGCCCGGCGCCGCGCAAGATGGCCAATATCCACGAAGACAATGACAATGCCGGCCATCTGGTGATGTTGACCTGACGCCGCCGCTCGGCAAGCGGCCCCGTTTGCCGCCGACTTCCGCGTAATTCCGGTTTCCTCGCTTGCGCTTCGTGCGCTAGCGTCGGCCTGACAGCCAAGGCCGGGGGCCGCTTTGCCGAACCATCTCATCGCCATCGATCAGGGCACCACCTCGACGCGCGCCATCGTGTTCGACGCGGCGTTGAAGCCTTGCGCCAGCGGGCAGCGCGAACTGCGGCAATATTATCCGTCGCCCGGTTGGGTCGAGCACGACCCGGAGGAAATCTGGCAGGCGACGGTCGCCACCGTGCGCGAAGCGATGGCATCGGCCGGCGTGAGCGCCAAGGATGTCGCCGGCATCGGCATCACCAACCAGCGCGAGACCAGCGTGATCTGGGATCGTGCGACGGGTGTGCCAATTCACAACGCCATCGTCTGGCAGGACCGCCGCACGGCCGACGCTTGCGATGCCTTGCGCGCCCTCGGCCATGAGCCCGAGATCGTCAAGCGGTCCGGGCTGCTGCTCGATCCATATTTTTCCGCCAGCAAGATCGCCTGGCTGCTCGACAATGTCGACGGCGCCCGCGCCAAAGCCCGCGCCGGCGAACTCGCCTTCGGCACCATCGACAGTTTTCTGTTGTGGCGTCTGACCGGCGGGAAGGTGCACGCCACCGACGCCACCAATGCCGCGCGCACCATGTTGCTCGATATCGGCAAGGGAGTCTGGGACGAGGGGCTGTGCAAGATCTTCGGCGTACCGCTCACGATGCTGCCGCGCGTACAGGACTGTTGCGGCGAATTCGGCGTCACCGCGCCGGAACTGTTCGGCGGGCCGATCCGCATCCTCGGCATCGCCGGCGACCAGCAGGCCGCGACCATCGGCCAGGGCTGTTTCGCGCCCGGCATGATGAAATCGACGTATGGCACTGGCTGCTTCGTGCTGCTCAACACCGGCACAGAGCGCGTCGCCTCGCGGAACCGGCTGCTCACCACCATCGCCTATCAACTCGACGGAAAACGTACTTATGCGCTGGAGGGCTCGATCTTTATCGCCGGCGCCGCCGTGCAATGGCTGCGCGATGGCTTGAAGATCATCGCCAAATCGTCCGATGTCGGCGCGCTGGCCGAACGCGCCGATCCGGCCGAGGCGGTCTATCTGGTGCCGGCCTTTGTCGGTCTGGGCGCGCCCTATTGGGACCCGCAGGCGCGCGCCGCGATCTTCGGGCTGACGCGCAATTCGGGCGCAGCCGAAATCGCCCGCGCCGCGCTCGACTCCGTCGGCTACCAGACCCGCGATCTTCTTGAGGCCATGCATGCCGACTGGCCAACTTCGGCATCCGCCCGAACCATCCTGCGCGTCGATGGCGGCATGACCGCCAGCGATCCCTGCATGCAGTTCCTGGCCGACATTCTGGCGAGCCCGGTCGACCGACCGGTGGTCATGGAGACGACCGCGCTCGGCGCCGCCTATCTCGCCGGGCTTGCCGCCGGCATCTGCCCCGGCCTCGACGGCTTTGCCGCGCAGTGGCGGCTGGATCGCCGTTTCGAGCCGTTAATGGCGCAGGCCGAGCGCGAGGCCAAATATTCCGGCTGGAAGGACGCGGTACGGCGAACATTAACGGCAAGGTGACTTTTCGCGGCCATACTAACATACCGGTCAGGTCGCGCGATGAACATCAATCCCAAACATGCCGAATATCTGGTCCAGCAGCTCAACGTGCTGCTGGTCGACGATAATGCGTTCACGCGCAAACTGGTGCGCGGCCTGCTCAACACCATCGGCGTGAAATCGATCACCGAGGCCGCCGACGGAATTGCCGCGCTGGAGACGATCCGCGCGGTGCCGCCCGACGTGATCATTCTCGACTGGGAAATGCCGCTGCTGAACGGCCCCGAGCTGGTGCGCATCGTGCGTTCGCCGGGCGTGTTTCCTGTGCCGGACGTGCCCATCATCATGCTGTCCGCGCATGGCGAGCGCTGGCGCATTGTCGAGTCGGTGAAGCTCGGGGTTAACGAGTTCCTGTGCAAACCGGTTTCGGCCAAGTCGCTGCTCGACCGCCTGATCTCGATTCTGCTCAAGCCGCGCGAGACCGTCCAGTTCGCCGGTTACTATGGTCCGGCGCCGCGCGAGCCGATGCCGAAGGACCGGCGCGGCGCGACGCCCGCCGCCTGAAGACTCGTCACTGGCGCGGCTATTGCTGCGGCGCCGGGGTGGCGACGGGAACCGCGGGGCCGGCCGCCGGAGCAGCCGGTGCGACGGCGTTGCCGGTCAGCCGCTCGATCGCCGAGCGGACGGCATCGCGGGCGCTGCGTTCGCGCACCGCATCGAGCAACGGGGCGGCGGCCCCCGAGCGGCGGATCAAGGCTTCCGGATCCGGCAGCATGATCGGGTCGTTCCAGGAACCTTGCACGATGAAGGGCAACTCGAAAGCGGGCGCGCCAGCCCGGGCGCTGGAGACCAATGTGGCCGTGCCCTTGAGGTCCAGTTCACGGTCGGGAATTGACGCTGTGCCGGCCAGTGCCAACCGCACCGCCGAACCTTCGACCTTCACGTCCTCGACCGACACCGTGCCCTTGGCGATTTTCAGGCCCATGGCGATCTTTTCATAGGGCGTGCTGCCGGTGCGGAATTCGCCGCCGCCCGACAAAGGCCGCCGTTCCAGTCGGCGCAGCAATTGCTCGACATTCAGGCCGGTAAGCGCGCCCTTCTGACCGACCAGCGTGGCGGTGCCGTTCAATGTGCGGGTGACGCCGAGCACGCTCTCGCCGGTGCCCTCGACGTTGAATGAAATATTGCCCTTGCCGGTCAGCCGGTGCAGGCCGAACAGTTGGCCGAGACAGCTCTCCAGATCGACGTCGATGAATTGCATTTGCGATTTCAGATCGATGCCGGCTTCGAAATTGGCCAGCGCCAGCGAACCCTTGATCACGCCGCCATAGGCCTGCGCCTCGCCGACGGTCACCGCCAGGTGGCCGGCGCGCAGATTGGCGCCGATGGCGGTGCGGCCGAACTTGGCATTCGACACAACGACATTGGCGGCCGACAGACGCATGTCGAAATCGATGCCGGCAAGTCCATCCGGCGCAATGCGCGTGCTGCTCCATTCGCGCTGGTTGCTGGTGAGCAGGCGGATCGTCGAAACATAAGGCGACAGATCGAGCGTATCGGCGGCGAGCGTGCCTTGCAGCGTCTGCCGGCCGTCGGTGGCGAACGTCAGGACGCCCTCGGCGCTGTTGCCGTCGAGTTCGACATTGACGCCCGACAGACCGATCGTGCCGCCGACGACATTGGTCTGCGCCTTGATGGCGAAACGGCCGAAGCCGCCGCCGGGCAGAGGATTTTGTCCGGTCCAGACCAGAGCCGTCCGCAGCGAGGCGGCGTCGGCGGCCAACGTGCCTTCAATCTTGAGCGTCGGCTTGACGCTGATCGAGCCTTCGAACGCCGCCTTCATCGGGCTGCCGGCGACGCGCAGCTTCAGGCCGCTACGGTTGCCTTGCAGCGCCGCCGGAAAGTCGGCCAGCGTCACGCTGGCGTCGACCGGCTCGTCGCGCCAGACAAAATGCCCGGTCGCGCCGAAACTTTTGGAAATCGACGGCCAGGCCAGCGAAAAATCGACATCGCTCAATGTCTCGACGGTCCTGGCGGCATGGTTGCGCAGGATGATGGTGCCGCTCTCGATGCGCATTTCCGAGAAGGCCGCCACCGGCCGTGTTCCGTTGGTCTTCTTGCCGTGCGCCAGCGCGTCGATCAGCATCGACCAGTTCGACCTGCCGTCTGGCTCAAACTCGACGGCGATGGTCGGCCGTTCGAGCGAAACGTCTGCGATCTCGACGCGGCCGATCAGCAGCGGAAAAAACCGCAGACGGGCGGTCAGCCGTTCCGCCGTCAGCGCCGGCTTGGCGGCGTCGCCGAGAATGACGTCGGCGAAGCTGACGCTGCCTTTGGGGAAAAGCGATACGGTCGCCTTGCCGCGCAGGATCGGGTCCAGTCCGGTGGCGGTCCGGATGCCGTCCAGGACCTCGCTGCGCACCGTGTCGGGCGAGATCAGATAGCCCGCCGTGGTCAGCACGCCGGTCGCGGCCGCGATCGCGGCCAGCAACACGAAACCCAAACGTCGGAGGCCAGTGTTGGCTGTCAAAATCAAGGACTTCCGGATGTTACGATAACGGCGCCGTAGGACTATACCATCGGCCCCGTCGCCGCCAACCTGGGCGGCCTCTGTGACCCTTTGATGGCCGGCGGGTTTCGGCGGCATCGGCCAGCCGGATCAGCAGGACCACCGGGAAAATCCCGGCTGCGACAATCAGCAGGGCTGCCAGCGCGCCTTCCTCGAAGCTTCCGCGCGTGGCGTGCTGGTAGATCGACGTCGACAGCGTTTCGAGGTTGAGCGGCCGCATCAGCAGCGTCATCGGCAGCTCTTTCAGGCAATCGACGAAGACCAGGAGCGCCGCCGCCGCCAGCGCTGGCCGCAACAGCGGCAGATGGAGGTCGCGCAGGATTCTCAGCGGTCCGGCGCCGGCAAGGCGGGCGGCGTGGTCCAGATCATGCGGCAGGGTGGCCAGTCCCGCCTGTACGAAGCCGATGGACATGGAGGCGAAGCGCACGGTGTAGGCGACGACCAGCGCCGCGCTCGATCCGGCCAGCAGCAGGCCGACCTGGGCGCCGCCGAACGACCGCATCATTGCATTGATTGCTTCATCGATTGCTACCATCGGCGATAAAAGTCCGAGCGCCAGCACCGTCCCGGGGATGGCATAGCCCATGCTGGCGACCGCCAGACAACCGAGCAGCACCGGCATGCGCACGAACCGCAATGGCAATGCGGCGGCGATGCCGATCGCCAGCACCGCCAGCGTGGCCACGGCGGCAAGGCTGATCGTGTTTAGCGTGTGCCGCAGGAGTTCCAGGTCGAATCCCCCTGACACCGCCCGCGACATTGCTTCACGCAGGAGAAATCCGGCGGGCACGAAGAATCCCAATAAAGCCGGCGCGAGACAGACGGCCATCGCCAGCCAACCGGTTCGGCCGTGGAGTTCGATGCGCCTGGCAAGACGGCCATCATGCAGCGCGGACCGGCCGGTTTGCCGCCGGCGCCCGTAACGTTCGAGCGCGATCAACGCCGCGACCAAGAGCAACATGGCGAGCGAGATTTGCGCCGCTCCGGGCAGGCTGCCGCGGTTGAGCCAGGTGGTGAAGATCGACAAGGTCAGCGTCTGCACGCCGAGATATTCGGACGCGCCGATATCGTTGAGCGCTTCCAGCAAGGCGAGTGCGACGCCGACGGCGATCGCCGGCCGCGCCAATGGCAGACTGATGTCGTAGAAGACGCGCCACGGCCGCGCGCCGAGCACGCGTGCCGCGTCGCTGAAGGCGCCGGCCTGCGTCTGAAACAGCGCGCGCGCGGCGAGATAGACGTATGGATACAGTACGGCTCCAAAGATGAAGATCGCGCCGCCGAGCGAGCGGATCGGCGGAAACCAGTAATCGCCGGTGCGCAGACCGAGGACGGCGCGCAGTGCGCCTTGCACCGGGCCGGCGCTGTCGAGGAGGTCGGCATAGATATAAGCGGCGATGTATGTCGGTATCGCCAGAGGCAGCGGCAGCAGCCATTGCAGACTGTCGCGTCCGGGAAACTGGAATGTCGTCACCAGCCAGGCCGGAAAAATGCCGACGATCACGGTGACGAGCGCGATTCCGGATAGCAGCATGGCGGTCTGCGCTGCCGCCACCGGCAATACGTGCGCGGCCAGATGCGGCCACAGGTCGGCGTCGCCGATCAAGGCCATGCGCATCAGGCTTAGCAGCGGCGCGGCAACCAATGCGGCGGCGGCCAGCGCGACGACGATGCTCGTGAGCCTGGTCGCCGAAAATGAAGCGACGGCTCCGCGTGAAGCGGAGCCGTCGTCAGGGTTACGCATGAATGACCCGCGCTTAATTCAATTGTCGAAGCCGACCTTGTCGACCAAAGCGGCCGCCGCCTTCTTGTTGTCGGCGATCTTGGCGAGCGGCAGGCTGTCCGGCTTTAACGCGCCGTAGCTGGCGATGATCGGATTGATGGCAATGCCGGCGCGCAGCGGATATTCGAAGTTGGTGTCGGCATAGATGTGCTGGGCCTGCTCGCCGGCCAGCCATTCGATCAGCTTCATGGCGTTGATCTTGTTCGGCGCATGTTTGGCCAGCATGACGCCGGACACGTTCACATGCGTGCCGCCGCCGTCGAAAGTCGGCAGCACGACCTTGGTCGCTTCCGCCCAGGCCTTCTGTTCCGGGTTGTTCATCATCAACGCCCAATAGTATGTGTTGCCAATGCCGAGATCGCATTTGCCGGCCGCGACGTCGCGCGCGGTTTCGCGGTCGCCGCCCGCCGGCTTCTGCGCCAGATTGGCCTTGACGCCGCGCAACCAGGTCTCCGCCTTGGCTTCGCCGTGCTTGGCGATGTAGGCCGCGATCAGCGCGTTATTGTACATATGCTGGCCGGAGCGGATGCAGATCTTGCCCTTCCACTTCGGATCGGCGAGTTCGTCATAGGTGATGGCGTCCTGCTTGACGCGATCTTTCGACGCGTAGATCACGCGCGCGCGCATCGAGATCGCGTACCAGTGGCCTTCCGGGTCGCGGAATTGCGGCGCCACCACCTTGTCGAGAGCGGGTGAGACGATCGGCTGGCTGATGCCGGCCTTGATCGCGTCTTCGAGCCGGCCGATATCGACGGTCAGCAGCACGTCGGCTGGGCTGAGCGCGCCTTCGGTCTTGATGCGCTGCTCAAGGCCGGAACTGGCCGAGATGACGTTGACCTTGATGCCGGTCTCCTTGCTGAAGGCATCGAACAGCGGCTGGATCAGCTTGGTTTCGCGATAGGTGTAAACGTTGACGTCGCCAGCTTGCGCCAGCGCGGAGCCGGCGGCGGCCGTCACGGCGATGATCGCGGCGATCGATGCGGCGATAGGGGCCCGTTTGAACATGGCAATTCTCTCCTGACGGAAAATAAAAACCGGTGCCTGTCGCGCCGGCGCGAGCTGGCCGAAGGCATGCCTTATGTGGCGTTGCGCCGTCCATGCGGTCAACGAAAAAACATCAGGGAAATCAATAGATTAGAACAGTTATAATATACCAAAGCGGATTGCTTGCCGGGAAATCCTGTGCCCGGTCATGTGGATAGACCGGCGGCGGCGGCGTGCGTTGGTGGGAATAAATCCATTGCGACAATGTGCCCTAGCGGGCCCGCATACTGCGTTACCGGATCGAGGTTCGGGCGCCCGCCGCCGGCGTGGCGTCGGCGATCTCGGCCACCATCTTCTTGATGATGGCCTCACCAAACGAACCGAAGTCCTTCGCCTCGACGACAAAACTGCCCGGTCCGCCGGTGACGTTGTCGCGGTAGTATTTCGTCAGCCCGCCCGGCGGATTGGTGTGCTCGGGATTCCACGGCATAGGCGTGTCGGAGAGAATCACCAGGCCGTTGATGGTGATGCCGAGCCGCAGCGCCTCGTCGCGCGCCTGCATCACATCGCGCCCGGCATTGTTGGTGCCATCGCCCGACACGTCGATGGTCTGGCGCTCGGCGGTGAACGGCGCGCGCGCGAACTGCGCCACCGCCGTGTCGATGCCGCCACTGATCGAGGTGCGGTCGGCGAAAGCGCGCGGCAATTCGAGCAGTTGGTCGGCGAAAGCTTGCGCCGCCTTCGGCCCATCGATTGCCGTCCAGTCGATCACGACTTTCTGATTGCCGTTCCCCGACCACTCCATGAACAGCACGGCGATGCGGTGGTTGCGGCCGGAGGCGATGGCGTCGAGGACGCGGCCATTGGCAATCGCCGCGGCATAGCCTTCGCGCTGCAATTTGAATTTGACGCTGTCGACGCTGCGCGACACGTCCGCCGCCAGCACCAGCAGCAGATCGACCGGCTCGGCCGCGCGCGCCGGCGGGATGACCGGCGCGGCCAGGATAGTCATGAGAATGACGGCGCAACGCAGGAAACGGTGCATGGCAACCTCTCTCGATCAGGAGAGTCTAGCCGATCTTTTTTATTCCGCCAGCACCCGCGTGGCCGGAAACGCGACTTCCACCAGGGTTCCGTCGTCAGGATGGCTGGTGATGCGGAAGCGGGCGTGATTGGCCTCGGCCAGCGCCTTGGTGATCGGCAGGCCGAGACCGGTACCGCTGGAACCCCAGCGTGACGATGTCGCCAGCTGGCGGAACGGCTCGAGCGCCGTCTGCAATTCGTTCTCGCTCATGCCGATGCCGGTGTCGCGCACGCGCAGCACTGCCTCGTTATCGTCATTGAGCGCGGTCGAGACGATCATCTGACCGCCGGCCCCGGTGAACTTGATCGAGTTCGACAAAAGATTGAGCGCGATCTGCCGCACCGAGCGCACGTCGGCGACGATCGACGGCAGGTTCAAAGGCAGCGAGGTACGGATGATGACGCGCTCGCGGTTAGCCTGCTGCTGCATCATGGCGACGCACTGCTGCACGATGTCGTTGAGATTGACGCTGACAAAAGTCAGGTCGAGCTTGCCGGCCTCGATCTTGGACAGATCGAGCAGATCGTTGAGCAGCGAAATCAGATGACCGCCTGAGGAATGGATGTCCTTGAGATATTGCTTATAGCGCTCGTTGCCGATGGCGCCGAAGCGCTCGTCCATCATCACTTCGGAAAAGCCGATGATGGCGTTGAGCGGTGTGCGAATTTCATGGCTGATCTTGGCGAGGAATTCGGATTTGGCCGTCGAGGCCCGCTCGGCCTGCAGGCGTGAATTGATCAGCTCTTCCTCAGTGCGCTTCCAGGCGGTGATATCGCGCAGCACCGCGCAGAACTTGTCGCCGCCCTCGATGCGTCCCATGGTGATGTAGAGCGGGATTAGCCCGCCCTGGCGGACACGGCCGATGGTCTCATGTCCGGCATCGAGCAGGCGTTCGCCGCCGCCGCTCGCCAGCCGGTCGAGATAATCGAGGGCGAATCGCCGGCTTTCGGGCGCGAACAACTCGCCGAAGCTGAGCGCGGTGAAATCGGCGGCGCGGTAGCCGAACAGAGCCTGCGCACTGCGATTGGCCGACAGCACGCGGCCGGCGCGATCGAGCACCAGCACGCCGTCGGTGGCGGTGTCCAGGATCGCGCGCAGTTCGTGGTTTTCGTCGGAGGCGCGGCGCAAGGTCGTTTCCGTCGACGCGATATGATCGTCGGCAACGTTATGCGTATTGATCATCAGCACGAGCGCGCTTTCCTGCGCCCACGGCACGCTGAACAGCCGGCCTTGCACCGGCTTCTGCGAACCGCTGACGGTGGCGATGGTCAGAGTCTTGCCGCCGTCTTTATCCGCCGTCTGGCCGGGCTCGATGAATAGCGCGTCCAGTCCGCCGGCCTCGGTCAAGAGCTGCAGATTCGCGTAACCGGTCCAGTCGAGGAAAGCGCGGTTGGCGTAAATCAGGTTGTTGAGCCGATAGACCAGAACGCCGATCGGTAGCCGGTCGAGAATTGGCCGGCCGTCCGGCGGCGATGGCGCCGCGCTGGCGGCGGGCGGTGCTGCCTTCTGTGGTACGGGCGGCGGCGCGGCGGCGAAAATATCGTCGCCGAAATCGTCGGTTTCTTCCGGTCCGGCGCGCCTGTTGGGTGCGCCTTTCAGCCGCGCATTCAGTTCGCGCGCCAACTCCTCGAAGGCGCTGTGTTCGCCCGGGCTCAGTGACGGCGCCGTCTCCGATGCCGTTTCGGGCTTTTGCTCGGGCGTTGGCGCAGCGGGTGATGGCGGCCGGAAGGCCAGGACATTGTCCGGCGCGGGGCTGTTGGCGTTGACAGCGACGGGCGCCGGCTGCGGAATAACCGCCGGCGACGGTACGGAGGATTCGCGGCAAACGCCGAAACCGCGATAGCCGCGGAATTGGCGGTCGCGATCGAACACCGGCAACGCCGACAATTCGATCGCGGTGCGCTGGTCGCTGCCGTCGATCGGGAATTGCACGACCAGTCCATTCCAGGTGTCGCGTGTCGCCAGCGCGCGCGCGACGCTGCCGTCGCCGTCGAGTCCGAGCGTGTCGGCGGCTTCCGCCCAGGTGCGGTTGAGGACCGAGGCGGCTTCCGGTCCGATCACCTGCGCGAAATTCTCGATGCCGCCGGTCATATGCGTGGCCGCATCCATCTGCCAGACGAAACGGTAAGGAATGCGGCGCACGCCTGACTCCGTTGGCCCGCGGTGCGACACCACGGAAGCGGCGATCGCGGCCGCGGCATCGTTGGCGCGCAGGCTGGCATGCGTGGCGACCGGCTCGGCCGAAAACGTCAATAGAAGCGCGACGGTGTTGCCGGCGCCAAGCTGCGTCATCGCGATACGGCCGATGGCCGCATCGCCTTCGGCCTTGCCGTTCAGGCTGGCTTCGCGCGCCAGTCTGTCGGCGCCCAGCACGATCAGATCGCCTTTGCCGGCGAGGCGTTCGCGCGCGGCCGGCGTGGCGTCGATCAGTTCGCCATCGGCGCTGAAGATCGCCGCTGGCGTAGTGAAGTCGGCGAGCAGACGGCGGGCGCGCTCGGGCAGGCTGAGATCCTTGCCGGCGCGCTCGCTCGCCGCCACCAGAACCGCGACGCTGTTATCGGCGAGAACGATGCGCGAGCACATGCAGACCAGGGTGCCGCCAATGCCGGCGCCAAAGCCGCGCAGCCGTTCGAGCCGCTGCGCGCCCCCGGCCGGCAGCGTGCCGGCGAGACGGGCAATCTGCGCGGCGCCCGGATGCGTCGCTGTGAATTCGCGTTTCGCCAGCGCGGCCGACGAGTCCGCATCGAAGATCGCCGCGGCGGTCGGGTTGGCCCAGAGAATTCGTTGCGCGTCGGCGCGCCACAGCCAGACTGGCGACGGATTGAGGGCGTGGTCGGCAAAACGCCGATCGTCCAGCCAGGTCATCTGAAGTTCGATGCCACTCATCGCCTAATCGGCCCGAAGCCGTTCACGGATTTAAAGCTAATAAATTATTAATAAGGCTGCTTTGGGCCATGAGTCCACGCCGCGACGGCTATCCCGGGCCGCCAAGCGGCGGTATCCTTAACGCTCGGGTATCATGGCTGGCGCGACCGGGTCACCGTCATACATACTCCGCAAGAATTGGTTATGGACCTTAACCGGCGCCGCCGGACTTCACCTTTCAGGAGGCTGCAATGGCAAATGACATGAAATTCGAAGTTCCCGCCGAGATGCGCGAGTTGGCGGAAAAAAGCGTCGCCCAGGCCAAGCAGGCTTTCGACGGCTTCATCGCCGCGACCCAGCACGCCGTCGGAACGGCCGAGACACAGGTCAAATCGATGCAGACCGGCGCGAAGGACGCGGGCGGACTGGCGATGAAATTCGCCGAGCGCAACGTCGCGGCCTCGTTCGACTTCGCCCAGAAGTTGTTGCATGCCAGGGATGCCCAGGAAGTGACCGCGCTGCAGGCCGAGTATGTGAAGAGCCAACTGGCCGCCTTGACCGATCAGGCCAAGGAATTGAGCCAACAGGCCGCCAAAATGGACGGCCAGGGCTAAGGCGGGTCGAAAAACCTCGATTTTGAGCACTGCCGTGGCTTCGAGCCGGCGGCAGTGGAATTCTGTCATAATGGTGCATTGCAATATTTTTATTGCAATGCACCAATAATGTATTATATTGGGATTATCGCTCCAGCCGGGAATTGGTCTGGGGCCTTCCATCAGGCACGAGCCGATAGTCAGAGGGCGGCGGCTCGCTTTCAGCCGGTAACCGTCCTCATACAAAGGATGATTCCCCATGGCTGACATTCAATCCGCCCCGCAGAAATCCAAGCCGAAGCCGGTCGCCGCGATCGCCAGCGACAGCAAGTTCGAGATGCCGAAGTACGAGATGCCCAAATTCGACATGCCGAAGTTCGACATGCCG
>CANKBJ010000050.1 GCA_947479905.1 Bradyrhizobiaceae bacterium | reverse complement strand
CCGTTACCGCCAAATGAGGCCCCTTCGGGCGTCGACGCCGCTGCTGGGGTAACTCCGGTCGGGCTACGCCCTCCCTTCGTCACCCCAGCAGCGGCGCATTCTCATCCTGATTGTCGCGGGATTCCCATCTTGATTGTCGCGCCGCACTTGCTGAAAAACGGGATATCTAGCGGGTTATTTGACTTACTAATAATCGCGAATACGACTTCATAGTCGTTAGGATTTGGGCGAGCCGCAACGTCCGCAATCTTATGACCATCAGGCAACTTCTCATTCAGTTTCTCCCGAAACTTCTCGTCAGATACAAACAGCTCTCCCGAAACTACACCTTGATTGAATAAATGACTAAGTTGCGCTGACCCACTGTAGTGCTTGACGTGAATTAGCCGGTTATCTGCCGTCGCAATATCGCAAAATTCTATAGTACTATGGCCGCCGCCATAACTCACCATCTTGCGATCCATCGAATAGGAACCAACGAGAACATCGGGCACAGAGTCGTTGTACTTTCCCTCATCGCCGTGATTGTAGTTCGGCAAGGGAACATTTGATTCTGGAATGCCTTCAAAATCTGCCGCAATTTCTGTGGCAAAACTGTTGGCTATTTCATACCATTTTCCATTATTGAGAATGAAAACGCGATCCGCGATCGTGGCCTCTGCGTACAGACAGCTAAATGCGCTCCAACTATCAAACTCATCGTCATTCTTTTCTGAAATGGCATAGACTCTGGTCTTCTTTAGAAAGTCGATGCTCAAATTTTTTCCTTCAGAGGCACTAAGAAACTCGGCGACGTCCAAGTCTAAATGCAGATCTGCTTTTTTCTTAGCCCCGTATCGGAAGCCCTTGGTGTCTACCCAATCGATAATTGTGGGCGGCGCCATCCATATCTTTTCGAAGTCCTCGGTGTTCAAGCGGCCGATAAGCCACTCGTTTAATTCATCTCGCTTTTTCGGATCGCGCACATCCGCCACTTGATCAATCCATTCAAAGTCTTTTTTGTAGTCGTCGCTTACAAACCGATCAAAGCATAGCGGCAGGAAGTCAGCTATTTCTGAGAGACCAATCTTGACCGAAGCCGTGAATGCATCGCGACCAGAAATCGTTTTGCCAAACTGATCATCGTTTGATCTGCCGGTAACCGCATTGAGCAGGTCCTGCTCGATATCAATTCCAAAACTGGCCGCTTCGCTTTCCTTACTTATTTGCTCGCGGCTTTGCTTCGGAACAGCACCCAAAGCCGTTCTGTCCATGCTCCGAAGGCTAGTGCGATCAACGCTGTTTAAGACGACTTTCAATCCAAACCTTTCTTCGAAGACCCCTTCCTTTAACAAGCTTCGCCCGTGGCCGAATGTAAGCGCAAATATGCGGGTCGCCTTATCGACCTGGACTGGAACTAACAGAAGGGCTTTTGCACTCGCAGTGAGAATCTTGAACTTGCTAATCGTCCCCTTGCCGAAAAAATCGCTTAGCCAGCTTGGCGGGTTTACGGAAGATTCCTGGACATAGAATGTACCCACGCCTTCAATCTCTAGAAGTTGAGCTTCATCAGAGACAATCTCATTTTCGGTCTCAAATTCTTCCTTGATAAGGAAGATGTTTAGCTTGTTGGTTTTTGCGCTCATGAGTCCCCCTCCTCACCACCTTACCTTCGCAATCTTTGAGTGCAATAGCTCGACTCGCACGCGCGTTGCGCGCCTAACCCCCGCCTCATTCTCGCCCCCTTTCCCCGCCCTGTTCCCCCCGGGGAGGTTCGGGACGACAAGAGGATTTGCAATCAATGAAGCATCTGGGAATGGGACTTGGAATGACTCTTGGCCTGGCGATCGGGCTTGCAGGCATCTTGGCCACCGCGCCGATGGCGCACGCGGCGGGATGGGCCTCGGTCCACCGCTACGTCAAGAAGACCGGCAACTGCGCCGGTGAGGAAATTCTCGCCAGCTATTATCACACCGGCAAACGCACCGCCTCCGGCGAGCGCTTCGACGCCAACGGCAACACCGCCGCGGCGCGCACCTGGCCGCTCGGCACCTCGCTCACCGTCACCAATCCGCGCAACGGCCGCTCGCTCACCGTGCGCGTCAACGACACCGGGCCGTGGGGCATCGCTTACGCCAAGGGCGCGCGGCTCGATCTGGCGCGCGGCGCGGCGCAGCGGCTCGGCATGACCGGCACGCAATATGTCTGCGTCGCGTAAAGCGCGCGGCGCGCCCGGCGTGTCGGCTTGCGGCATCGCGTCGGCGGTGAGTGATGGCGGAAGGAAGTACTGGGTGATGGAATTGGGGAATTAGTTGGCCCGTCATTCCGGGGCGCGGCCTTTTGGCCGCGAACCCGGAATCCAGGGGCGACCCGTCACAAAACCTAGCTCTGGATTCCGGGCTCGCTTTCTAACGCGCATCCGCGCATTAGAAAGCGCCCCGGAATGACAGCATTGGCTATTTCTTCTCCAGCATCAATTGGCCCTTGTGCCCGATGACGCGCTGCGCGGCGGCGGCGAATTTCGCCAGCAGCCAGGGCAAGGTGACCTCGAGGCGCACGCTGGCCTCGCCGATATCGATGAAACCGGAAGCGCTCTGGCCCAAAGCGCGCGCCGAGAAGGTCAGCCGGTTGTCGTCCCAGTGCTCGTTGTCGATCGTCAACACGCGCGCGAATTCGCCGCGGGCGCGGCCGATGCCGTCACGGATGCGGCGCGTCGCCTCATCCTTGCCGAGACGGTGCGGAATGACGACGACCAGAGGTTCAGCCATGCGCCGCGCCCTGCGCTTTCGATTTTTTCGCCACGATGAAACTCATCTCCTCGCCGCATTCGAGGCAGGTGTAGGCGTGGCGCATGTGGTCGGGGTCTTCGGCGATCGGCGCCACGGTAGCGATTTTCGCCGTGCCGCCGCAGCCGCATTGCACATAGGCGTCGGTCGGGGCCGGGATGCGCGGGATCATCGGGGGCCTGAGCGCTACCAGCGGCCGCGCCGGCGCACCAGTCGGAGGATCAGCAGCAGGATGATTGCGCCGAGCGTGGCGTAGATGATTTCACGCACCAAAGTGGACGCGGCGATGTGGAAGCCGAGCTTCGGAAACAGCCATGAGGCGATGAAGGCGCCGACGATGCCGATCAAAATATCGCCAACCAGGCCGAAGCCGGTGCCCTGGACGATCTGGCCGGCGAGCCAGCCGGCGATCAGACCGACGAGCAGGATGACAAGAATGCTTTCGCCTGAAAGGTACATGGAAGAGCCCCCGGTTGGTGTCGCCCACAGGCTCGCGCGGCGCGCGGCTGGGCGCAAGTCTGCAGTCGCGTGCATATTGCTTATCAAGCCGCCCGGGCTTGACCGGTTCCCTCCGGATCGGCTTGTTTAGCGGCTTATTGTCGTCACCCCCGCAGAAAGACCTCCGCCATGCCGCTCTCCGCCCAGATCCAGTCGCTCATCGGCTCCGCCTGGGACGACGGCTATCCGTGCCTTCTCGCCACCTGCGGGCCGCTCGGCCCGAACATCGTGCCTAAGGGCAGCCTGATCGTGTTCGACGACCAGCATCTGGCCTATTGGGAGCGCTCCAAGCGCGGCGTCTTGGAGAACTACAGCCACAGCAGGAAGGTGTGCATCATGTACGCCAACATGAAGGCGCAGCGCGACGGCATTATCGAAATGGGCTTCCTGCGCTTTTTCGGCACCGCCGAGCTGCACGAAAGCGGGCCGGTGAAGGACGCGATTTTCGCCAAGCTGCTGCCGCGCGAGCAGACCCATGTCGGCGCCGACGCCGGCATCGGCGTTTTGATCAAGCTCGAGCGCGCCACCGACATGCGCGGCAAGGAACTGCTGTAGCGTGGGAAGCCTCGCCGCATGACCGAAGCCACCATTGTCGCCCGCCTCATTTGCACCGACCAGGCCGCCGCCCGGCGTATCTCGGCCTACATGGCCGAGACTTTGGACGCCAACGACACCGCCTGCGGCTCGTTCGAGACCGACGACGGCGTCTGGCATGTCGCGCTGCACTTCCGCGAGCCGCCGGATGAGCCGATGGTGCGCGACTTGATCGCGCTCGCCGCCGGCGACGACATGGCCGCGGCGCTGACCTTCGAGGACGTCGCGGCGAAAGACTGGGTGGCGGAAAGCCTGAGTGGCTTGAAGCCGGTGCGCGCCGGGCGCTTCATCGTGCATGGCGCGCATGACCGCTCTCAGGTGAAGTCGAACGAGCTTGGCATCGAGATCGAGGCGGCGCTCGCCTTCGGCACCGGCCATCACGGCACGACGCGCGGCTGTCTGCTGGCGCTCGACGATCTGGCGAAGCGGCGGCGTTTCCGGCGCGTGCTCGATCTCGGCACCGGCTCCGGCGTGCTGGCCATCGCCGCCGCCAAGGCGTTTCATACCCGCGTCCTCGGCACCGACATCGACCGTATCGCGGTGACCGCCGCGGCCAGCAATGCGCGGCTCAATCGCGCCGCGCCGATGGTCACATTGGCGCATGCCACCGGCACCAAGGCGCGGGGAATCGCGGCGCACGCGCCTTATGATCTGATCTTCGCTAATATATTGATGGCGCCGCTGTTGCGCCTTGCCGTCGCGCTGTCGGATCTCGCCGCGCCGAACGGCCGGGTCGTGCTGTCCGGGCTGTTGCCAAGCCACGCCAATGCGATACTCGCGATCTATCGCGCGCAGGGGCTGGTGCTGGTGCGGCGCTTTCCGCTGGAAGGCTGGATGACGCTCGTCCTCAAGCGCAGCTGACGCCAAAAGCAAACCGCCCCGGGCGGGGAGACCGGGGCGGTTTGTTCGTCAAACGTCAGTCAGTTTCTTACCAGCCGCCGCGCGGCGTATCGTTGCCGGTCGGGACGTCGGCGGGCGGCACGTAGTACGGCGCGTGGAGCCTGATCTCGCGCTCGGCCTGGCGCATGCGCGACTCCATAAGCGCGTCCATGAAACGCGCGAACCACGACCGGCGCGGCGCCGTTTCGACTTTGCTGGCAGTCTTGGTCGCAGTCTTGGTCTCGACGCCCGAAACGCGGGTATCGCCGTAGGTCAGGGCAACCATGTCATTTCTCCTTCGAAGAATTCTCTCGCCAGGACGCTGGGGATTCGCCTGACTGCTGCATTGCAACATAATCTATTTCGCATTTGCGAACACCCCGTGACAATGCATGGAAGACCTGTATTTACAGCATGAAACGATTAACGCGGGTAAACATCGGCGGCGGAATTGCGACAATATTAATGCACTGCACAATTTTGAGTCAGGCGGCATGATTCGTTGCCGAAGCCGCCGGCAGACGGACCGGATATTTCGTCCGGCCCTGCTTTTACGACATGCATTTGCCCAGCCGGGCTTGTACTGCATGCCTGCGTTGCCCCGCCGCGGAACGGCACTACAGTGCCGCCGAATGCAAGCCTGAGCCAAGACATGTTTGAAGCCCGCTTCCAGACTTTCGACGATTCGAGCGAACCCGCCGCCAGCGCCGGGCGGGTGGCGGCATTGCGCGCCGATCTCAAGCGCCGCGGCCTCGACGGCTTCGTCGTGCCGCGCGCCGACCGGCAGCAGAACGAATATTTGCCTTTGAGCGAGGAGCGCCTCGCCTGGCTCACTGGCTTCACCGGTTCGGCCGGCGCGGCCATCGTGCTCACCGAGCGCGCCGTATTGTTCGTCGACGGCCGCTACACCGTGCAGGTCAAGACCCAGACCGACGGCGCGGTGTTTGCCATCGAGCATCTGGTCGAATGCCCGCCCGATCAATGGCTGGAAAAGAACCTCACAAGCGGCGCGAAAATCGGTTTCGATCCGTGGCTGCACACGAGCGAGAACGCCGAGAAACTGAAAGCCGCCTGCGCCAAAGCCGGCGCCACATTGGTGGCGCTCGACGACAACCCGATCGACGCTCTGTGGGACAAGAGGCCGGCGCCGCCGCACGGGTCTGTGATCCTGCGCGACATCACGCTGGCCGGCGAAAGCGCGGCGGAGAAACTTCGCCTCGTGCGCATTGAACTCACCAGACTGCGCGCCGACGCGCTCATTGTCTCCGATCCGCAAAACGTCGCCTGGACCTTCAACATTCGCGGCTCCGATGTCGCGCATACGCCGCTGGCGCTCGCCTTCGCGACAATCCCGCGCGAAGGACGGCCTCGCCTTTATATCGATCCGGTCAAGCTGACCAACGAGGTGCGCCACGCGCTGGAAGAAATCGCCGACATTCGCAACCCCGGCGATCTCGTTGCCGATCTCGGACAGCTCAAGGACAAATCGGTCTGGCTCGATTCGGCCAGCGCCGCCGCCGCGCTGACGCTTGAGGTCAGCGCCAAAGGCGGCAAACCAACGCGCGGCGCCGACCCGATCACGCTGATGAAGGCAACGAAGAACAATGCCGAGATCGCCGGCGCCCGCGCCGCGCATCTGCGCGACGGCGCGGCGCTGACGCGCTTTCTCGCCTGGTTCGATCATGAAGCGCCGACCGGGCAGTTGACCGAGATCGGCGCGGTCGAAGCGCTGGAGACGTTCCGCCGCGACACCGGCCTGTTGCGCGACGTGTCGTTCCCGACCATTTCCGGATCGGGCCCGAACGGCGCGATCGTGCATTACCGCGTCACCAAGGACAGCAATCGCGTCATCGGCAAGAACGAGCTGTTCCTGATCGATTCCGGCGCGCAATACGAGGACGGCACCACCGACGTCACCCGCACCGTCGCCGTAGGTCAGCCGAGCGAGGAAATGCGCGACCGCTTCACCCGCGTGCTGAAAGGCCACATCGCCATCGCCACCGCGGTTTTTCCGGAAGGCACCAGCGGCGCGCAGCTCGACTCGCTGGCGCGCAAGCCGCTCTGGCAGGCCGGGCTCGATTTCGACCACGGCACCGGCCACGGCGTCGGCTCCTATCTGTCGGTGCATGAAGGGCCGCAGCGCATTTCCAAGCTCGGCACCACGCCGCTCAAGCGCGGCATGATCCTGTCGAACGAGCCGGGCTATTACAAAACCAATGCCTACGGCATCCGCATCGAGAACCTGCTGCTGACGATCGCCGCGGTCTCGCCCGACGGCGCCGAGAAGGTGCTCAATGCCTTCGAGACGTTGACGCTGGCGCCGATCGACCGGCGGCTGATCGACACCCGCCTGCTGACCGGCAAGGAGCGGCTGTGGGTCGACGGCTATCACGCGCGCGTGCGCGATGCGCTGCGGCCGCTGCTCGATGCGGCGACGCAAGGCTGGCTCGACGCCGCGACCAGGCCGCTTTAAGCCATGCATCCATCCCGTGAACTTCATACCGCCAGACCGTGGCGCCTGCTGCCGCTGCTGATGGCGATGACCGCCATCGGCCCGGCGACGCTCAATATCATCGTGCCGGCGCTGCCCGGCATGATCACGCGGCTCGGCACCGACGCGGCGACCGTACAACTGACGTTGTCGCTCTATCTGCTCAGTCTCGCCTGCGCGCAGCTTCTGCTCGGGCCATTGTCGGATCGCTTCGGCCGCCGGCCGGTGGTGCTGGCGGGACTGGCGCTGTCGGTCGCGGCGTCGCTCGCCGCCATCGCCGCCTCCTCGATCGGCATGCTGATCGCCGCGCGCATCGTCCAGGCGGCCGGCGCCTCGACCGGCATCGTCATCGGCCGCGCCATCATCCGCGATCTGTACGACCGCGACCGCGCCGCCGGCATGATCGGACTGGTCACCACCGCGATGGTGATCGCGCCGATGGTGGCGCCGCTGGTCGGCGGCATTCTCGACAGCCATTTCGGCTGGGAGGCGATTTTCCTGTTCATCACGCTGTCGTCCGGCGCGGTGTTGGTATGGGCGGTGCTGATCCTGCCGGAAACGCACCACAGCGGCGCGGCTTCGAGCGCGCCGGCGTTGTGGCGCGAATGGCGCGCGCTGCTCGGCAATTCCAAATTCTATGCCTATGTGCTGGCCGGCGCGCTCGGCTCGGCGCCGTACTTCACCTTTCTCGGCGGCGGGCCGCATGTCGTCATCACCTTGATGGGGCGCTCGTCGGCCGAATACGGCCTGTGGTTCGCGCTGTCGTCGTTCGGCTACATGAGCGGAAACTTCACGGTGTCGCGGCTGGCACAGCGCGTGTCGCTCGACACGATGATCGTGGCTGGCCTTGCGCTCGGCATCGTCGGTGCTTGCCTGACCGCCGTGCTGTTTACGCTGTGGCCGAATGGCGGGCCGGCGACGGTGTTCCTGCCGCAATTCCTCATCTCCTATGGCAACGGCCTGCTGCTGCCGAACGCGATTGCCGGCGCGGTCAGCCTGCGGCCGGAAGCCGCCGGCGCGGCGTCCGGCCTGACCGGCTTCTCGCAAATGGCGATCGGCGCGGCGGCGACGCAGACGATATCGATGCTGCTCGCCGGCTCCAGCGGCGCCATGCCGATGGCGTGGATGATGCTCGGCATTCTTGTCGTGGCGGTGGTGTCGTTTCGGGTTTTGGTGAGGCGGTAAGGCAAGCGCCGCGTCGGCGTTCGTGATCGATTCAATTTTCAAACAGCGGCACCAATTTGTCGTCCCCGCGAAAGCGGGGACCCATAACCACCGCGTTTAAATTGAGGCGCTGCAAGAAAGGCAACTTCCGTTGTGCCAAAGTCTTTGCGTCTCGGCGTATAGGTCCCCGCTTTCGCGGGGACGACAGACATCAAGTCGCGCGTCATCGCCCGTGTTGTTTGCGGCCCCGGGCAAGCCAACTTCTTTTTCCGTTCCCTCAAATAATCGAGGGTGTGGCGCGCCAAAGGGCGCTCCAGTGTTTCCGTGTGTGAGCATTCCGTTTCCAGAATGCCCGCGCCTCTCGGCGCGCCACGGCGGCGTCTTCCGGCAGCCGGGCCGCGCTTCTGGCGGCTGTTGGCCTTCCCGAAGAACCCAGGGGTCCAACCCCTTGCGGAGCATTGAACCCGTCCGAGCATCGGGCAAAGCCAACGGCTTCGCACCATCAGCGAGCTCCTGGCGGGGGATCCTAGTATCCCCGGCATAGCAGCTTGCTTTTGCGCAAACTGCGTAGACTTGTTTGCGCGTGCCCCGGCACCGCCCGAGCGCAGTGAGTGCGTAACTCACCGCCCGCGGGCGCCGCATCCAGTCCCATCATTTAGACGCCTCTAGATGACGCCCTCGAATGGACCGAACGATGTGATTATAAGCATAGGTTTAAAGGCCGATCAAGGGGCTTTCTTATCCCTCCCCGGTTTCGGGGAGGGAGGCTCCGCGCGTAAGCGAGGAGACGGGTGGGGCGATGTTCTACGGAGAGAAAACCCCACCCGACCCGCCTTCGCTTACGCTCTGGCGGGCCACCCTCCCCTTTCAGGGGAGGGATAAGTCACCCGATCAGCTTCAGCCACTCGTCCTCGGTGAGCACCTGCACGCCATGCTTCTTCGCCTCGGCGAGCTTGGAGCCGGCGCCGGGGCCGGCGACCAGATAATCGGTTTTCTTCGACACCGAACCGGCGGCCTTGGCGCCGAGACGTTCGGCGGTGGCCTTGGCCTCGTCGCGCGTCATCTTCTCCAGGCTGCCTGTAAAGACCACGGTCTTGCCGGCGATCTTTGAGTCCGTCTTCGGCTTCTCGGCGTCGAGGATTTTCACCTCGCGCGTCAGCCGCTCGACGATGCCTTTATTGTGGCTTTCGCCGAAATAGGCGGCGACGGCGGCGATCACGGTTTCGCCGATCTGGTCGAGCGCATCCATCTCGGCAATGGTTTCCGCGTCGCCTTTGGCGACCTTCAGCGCGGCGTCGTGAAACGCTTTCCACGAACCGTAGCCGCGCGCTAGAGCGAGCGCGGTTGTCTCGCCGACCTGGCGGATGCCGAGCGCGAAAATGAAACGCTCCAGCGAAATCTCGCGCCGCTCGTCGATGGCATTGAACAGATTGCGCACCGAGGTCTCGCCATAGCCTTCGACGTCTTCCAGCTTGATCTTGGCGTTGCGCGCCTTCAGCGTGAAGATATCGCCCGGCTCCTTGACCCAGCCATTTTCGTAGAACAGCTCAATCTGCTTTTCGCCGAGGCCTTCGATGTCGAAGGCGCGGCGCGAGGCGAACAATATAAGATGCTGGATCTTCTGGAACGGACAGGCGAACTCGCCGGTGCAGCGGTTGCGCGCGCCCTCCTCGCCGGCCGAGGTCGCTTCGCGCACCACGTCGGTCTTTAGCGGACACGGGCACTTTTTCGGGAAGTGATAGACCTTCGCGGATTTCGGCCGCTTGTCGATGAGCACATCGACGATCTGCGGGATGACGTCGCCGGCGCGCTGGACGATGACGGTATCGCCGATGCGGATGTCGCGGCCCTCGCGGAGCGCCTCGCCGTCGCCGCCGATGCCCTTGATGTAGTCCTCGTTGTGCAACGTCACGTTGGAGACGATGACGCCGCCGACACCGACGGGCTCGAGCTTGCCGACCGGCGTCAGCGAGCCGGTGCGGCC
The DNA here is from genome assembly GCA_947479905.1 of Bradyrhizobiaceae bacterium. Lineage (GTDB taxonomy): Bacteria > Pseudomonadota > Alphaproteobacteria > Rhizobiales > Xanthobacteraceae > Pseudolabrys. The sequence continues at coordinate 9,688 of CANKBJ010000050.1, read as the reverse complement.
GACCTGGATTTCGATGTCGTTGAGGATCGTCGTGGCGCGTTCGGCCGGGAATTTATGCGCGATGGCCCAGCGCGGCGTGCGCGAGACGAAACCGAGGCGCTCTTGCCAGTCGAGGCGGTCGACCTTATAGACGACGCCGTCGATGTCGTAATCGAGCTTGGCGCGCTCCTCGCCGATCTTGCGATGGAAGGCGATCAGCTCCTCGACCGAATGGCATATTTTCGTGAGCGGGTTGGTCTTGAAGCCGCAATGCTCGAACCATTCGATCATGCCGGACTGCGAGTCGGCCGGCATGTCCGTCATGTCGCCCCAGGCGTAAGCGAAAAAGCCGAGCGGCCGCGAGGCGGTGATCGACGGGTCTTTCTGGCGCAGCGAGCCGGCGGCCGAGTTGCGCGGATTGGCGAAGATCTGCTCGCCGGCGGCCTTCTGCCGTTCGTTGAGCTTGAGGAAATCGCCCTTGGTCATATAGACCTCGCCGCGCACCTCGGTGACCTTCGGGATGTGCTTGCCCTTGAGGCGATGCGGCACTTCACTTTGTTTCAGGGTCTTGATGTTGGCGGTGACGTCCTCGCCCTCCTCGCCGTCGCCGCGCGTCGCCGCCGTGACCAGTTCGCCGTCCTCGTAGCGCAGCGACATCGACAGGCCATCGATCTTCGGTTCGGCCGAGAAGGTGATCTTCTCAGTCTCGGACAGATTGAGAAAGCGGCGGATGCGGCCGACGAAATCGACGACGTCCTGCTCGGCGAAGGCATTGTCGAGCGAGAGCATGCGCACGACGTGGCGCACTTTCTTGAAGCGGCCGGTGGGCGCGGCGCCGACTTTCAAGGACAGCGATTCAAACGTGCGCAGATCGGGAAAGCGCGCCTCGATGGCGTTGTAACGTTTGCGCAGCTCGTCGTAGTCGGCGTCGCTGATGACCGGCGCGTCCTGCTGGTAATAGCGCTTGTCGTGGCCGGCGATCTCGCCTTGCAGGCGGGCATATTCCGCCGCCGCCTGTTTGGCGGTGAGCAGGTCGACCGGGGTCTTGTCGGTTTTGATCGGAGCTTTGGCCATTGGTTTCCGTCATGGTCGGGCCGGTCGCCGATCCATACTTGTTATGCCGACAATCTAGAGACGTCGCAGCCGGGCAACAAGGTTACCCCCTCCGATCCGGAGCCCCGCCGGGGTTAATGGCCGGCGCGGCCGCGATGTTAACCCTCGCGCCAGTTCCAGGTCATCTTGATCGCATGAGTTGAGTAGACTGCGCGCCATGTCAAAGTTTCAATCGAGCCTATCGACAATGACTTGCGGCCTGCTGGTCGCGGCGCTCGCCGCGACGGCGTCGCCGGCAGCGGCCAATCCATTGCTGCCGCCCACCGTCGACTACGTGGCCGATGTCGAGATCACGCGCGCCACCGATCATTCGGTCAACGTGCCGGCGCGTTATGTTTACACCAGCCGCCGCATGCGCGTTGAGTATGTCGGCATCGTCACGCTGATCGATCTCGACCGCAAACACACGACGACGTTGATTCCGCGCGTGCGCACCTACTGGGCGCCGGTGCCGCTGACCAAGCCGGCCACGGACGGACGGCGCTGGGTCGGCGTCGAAGCGGCGACCGCCGAGGCCGTCGGCACCGAGACGTTGCTCGGCCACCCGGTCACCAAATATAGCGTGCGCGGGACCGTCTTCGAGAGCCGCATTCCGTTTGCGGGATTTGTCTGGACCACGGCGGAGAATATCGTGCTGCAGATCGATGGCACAGGGCAGGTCGAGGGCGTCAGCACGCCGGTCAAGGTGACGCCGGTGCAGTTAACGATTGCGCCGGCAGATCCGGGCCAACTGAACGTGCCGTCGACCTATGGGCGCGCCTCTGGGGCGCCTCACCCTATCGATTGAAGCCTCACATGCGCGCACGATTTTATGTCCGATGTGGCGCCAGGGAGACACTTGTTAACTATATATTTCTTGCCGGCCGGCCGGGTGGGACGATAGAATTCGTTAACGATTACAGCCGCCTCGGGGGTGGCTGTTTTCCGGCGTCATAGGCCTCTGGGGTTACGGGCTTGCGACGGAGTCTGGGGTTTCCGGTTTCCGGTTTCTGGTGTCACCTTGTGTGTAGGAGTGCTGCACGTGTTGCGCATGTCCCGTAGTCTGTCCGCGCAGGCTTTCGCCGCGACAATTTTCCGGTCGGCGAGTCTCCTTGCCGCCGTGACCGCCGGCGCATCGAGCGCCATGGCCTTCGAAGAGCGTTTGCCCCCTGCCGCGGCGACACAGGGCCTCGACGATACGCCCTCAATCGTCCGCCGAGAGTCCGTGCCCGGCTCGACGCAATACGCGCAATCCTTCTTCGAGCGGCTGTTCGGCGCTCCGGCGACGCAGCAGGACATCCGAAGGCCGGCCGGCCGCGACCAGGGCCCGCGCGACACCGTGATCCGCTCGCGGGATGCATCCGGCAAGCCGGGCCCCGCTTACCGCGTGCTCGGCGTGGTGCCGAAGCAGCAGACCAACCGCGCCTTCAGCCAGGGCGAGCGCTGGAAGAAAAAGATCGCGCAGGATCTGCTCAAGGCGCCGCCCGCGCCGCCGACGCAAGGTCCGTTGCTGCTGGCGGTGTCGATCGCCAAACAGACCGTCACTTTGTACGACGCCGGCGTCGCCATTGCGAAATCGCCGGTATCGACCGGCACGCCGGATCGGCCGACGCCGACCGGCATCTTCAGCGTGCTGGAAAAGCAGTGGTGGCATCGCTCCAATCTCTACAGCGCGGCGCCGATGCCCTACATGCAACGCCTCACCTGGACCGGCATCGCTTTGCACGCCGGCGAACTGCCCGGCTACGCCGCCTCGCACGGCTGCATCCGGCTGCCGGAAAGTTTCGCGCTTCGCCTGTGGGGCACCACCAAGGTCGGCGCCCGCGTGATCATCACGCGCGACGAGGTCGCGCCGCTCGAGATCAAGCACGCGCGGCTGTTCGCGCCGAAGCCGAAGGTCGAGCCGGCGGTCGAGCCATTGCCGGAAATCAGGCCGGACATCATCGTACCGCCGGAGTACAAGCCTGAGGAAATAGCGCCGCCGGCGAACAAGCCGCGGCAGGAAGAGATGTCGGTGTCGATCGACGCGCCGGTGCGCCAGCTGGCCTCCCGCGACATCAGCCCGCTCATCGAATACACCGCGCCTCAGCCGGCGCCCGCCGCGCGCAACCCCAGTGCGTTCGTTGAATACACCGCGCCGCCGCCAGCACGCGAGCCGCGCGCCGCCCGGCCCGCGCCGGTCATCGTGACGCCGCCGGCATTCACCGGTGGCGGTCCGCGCGTGATCGTCGTTGCCGACGCGCTCGCGCAACTGTCCGGCTCGCAGCAGACCGCGGTTGCGCCGCCGGACGCCGACGAGGACGAGCCGGCCGACACCGACATCGACGACGCGACCCGGCAGGCGCTGCAACAAGTTGAGTTGATCGATCCGGAGCGCAGCGTGATCAACGGCACCGCCGAGGTAACCATCAACCGGCCAGGCCAGCCGGCGCAAACCGTGCTGCTGTCGGTCGAAAAGATGCCGACGGATGCCGGCTCGACGCCGGAAAGCGAGCCCAATGTCATGCTGGCGAGCCTGGACGGCTCCGACCTGCCGCTGCCATCGCGCGCGTCGGGCGATAGCCAGGTCGCCCGCCGGGAAAAATCGGCGGCGGCCGAGCCGGTATCGACGCAGCCGAAGGTGCTGCGGCCCGGACCGCTGTCGATCCTGATCAGCCGCAAGGAACAGCGTATGTATGTACGCAAGGGCCTGCAGCCGCTGTTCGACGTGCCGGTGGCGATCGAAAAGACAAATGAATCGATCGGCACGCATATCTTTACCGCCGTGGCCGGCGACGATCCGGAGGCGGTGCGCTGGATGGTGGTGTCGCTCGACGGCGCGCCGCGGACGGGCCAGGCGCCCGACGCGCGTAACGTCGCCGGCAAGCGCGTGCCCGACCGCGTCGATGCCAAGCTGAAAACAACGGCGGCGGCGCGCGCCGCGCTCGACCGGCTGGATCTGCCGCAGGACGCGGTGGCCCGCATCTCCGAACTCATGTCGGTCGGCGCCACGCTGATCGTCAGCGACAAGGGCATCGGCCGCCGCGCCGCCGCCGCGCTCGATTCCGATTTCATGATCGAGATGCCGTGATCCGCGGGGCGCGGTAAAAACTCAGCCCGCCGCCTTGATCAGGCGTTCGGCGGCGGCGCGCGCCTCGTTGGTGATCTCGGCGCCGGCCAGCATGCGGGCGATTTCCTCGCGGCGGCGTTCCTCGGCGACTTCGATGACCCGCGTCGCAACGCGCTGGCCCTTTTCCAAGGCATCCTTGCTGATGACGTAATGGCGCGTCGCGCGCGCGGCGACCTGCGGCGCATGCGTCACGGCGAGCACCTGCACGTCGCGGCCGAGCCGCGCCAGCCGCATGCCGATGGCGTCGGCCACGGCGCCGCCGACGCCGGTGTCGATTTCGTCGAACACCAAGGTCGGCGCCGAGCCGCGATCGGCCAGCACGACCTTCAGCGCCAAGAGAAAGCGCGCCAGTTCGCCGCCCGAGGCGATCTTCATCATCGGTCCCGGCTTGGTGCCGGGGTTGGTCTGCACCCAGAACTCGACGCGGTCGATGCCGTTCGGTCCCGGAGATGCCGGATCGGTCTGTATCTCGGTCGTGAACAAAGCGCGCTCCAGCTTGAGCGGCGGCAGTTCGGCGTTGACCGCCTTGTCGAGCGCACCGGCGGCCTTGACGCGCGCCTTCGACAAAGTCTCGGCGGCGACGCGGTAATCGGCATCGGCGGTGGCAGCGGCGGCGAGCAACACTTTCAGCTTCTCCTCGCCGGCGTCGATCAGCGCGATATCGTCATTGTACTTGCGCGCCAGCGCCGCGAGCTCGTCGACCGGCACGGTGTATTTGCGCGCGGCGGCGCGCAGCGCGAACAGCCGTTCCTCGTTGCGCTCCAGTTCGGCCGGATCGAAGTCGGCGGTGCGGATCGCGGCTTCGAGATGCAGCCTTGTTTCTTCCAGCGCGTTGAGAGCGGCGTCGAGCGACTTGACCGCCGGCTCGACCAGCATCGGAGCCTGCGTGGCGCGCCGCTCCAGCCGGCGGATGACGCTGGCGAATTCCGGCACCGACGATTTCGATCCGGCGATGGCATCGTAAGCTTCGCGCAGATCCTCGGCGACCTTTTCCGACTGCATCATGATGGCGCGGCGCGTGGCGAGCGCGGTCTCTTCGCCCGGTTCGGGCTTGAGCTTGTCGAGTTCGTCGACGGCGTGGCGCAGCCAGTCGCTTTCGCGTTTGGCCCGCTCGACCTCGGCGCGGTGGCTGTCGGCTTCTTCCTGCGCGGCGCGGCGCGCCTCCCACAGGCTGGTGACTTTCGCGGCGTTGCCTTCGAGCGCACCGAAGGCGTCGAGCAGGCTGCGATGCGTGGCGGCGTCGACCAGTGCGCGGTCGTCATGCTGGCCGTGAATCTCGACCAGCACCGAGCCCAGCTGCTTCATCACCTGCACGGTGACCGGCTGGTCGTTGACGAAGGCGCGGGTGCGCCCGTCGGCGAACTGGACGCGGCGCAGGATCAGCTCATCCTCGGCCGGAATATCGTTGGCGGCCAGAATGGCGCGGGCCGGATGCTTTTGCGACACCTCGAACACGGCGATGACCTGGCCCTGCTCCAGCCCCTGGCGCACCAGAGTCTGGTCGCCGCGGCCGCCGAGCGCCAGCGCGAAGGCGTCCAGCAGGATCGATTTGCCGGCGCCGGTCTCGCCGGTCAGCACGGCAAGGTGCCCGGCGAAATCGATGTCGAGCCGGTCGATCAGGACGATATCGCGGATGGAGAGACGAGCGAGCATAGCGACCTTGTATCAAAGATTCGTCATGCCCGGCATAGCCGTCGGCGGGGCATTCCGGGACGGGATAAGAGCATTCGCTGTCGTCCCCGCGAAGGCGGGGACCTATAACCACCAGCGCTCATTAGGGGCTTAGAAGCCAACTACCGCTTTGCAAACCAACAACTGCCGCAGCGTATGGGTCCCCGCTACTTCAAGTCGGCTAAAGCCGACTTGAGCAATTAATTTGCCGACATCGGGTAAACCCGATGTCGGATGGGGACGACAAGATGGCGGGGACGACAATTTGGCGTCGCCGACCTCTAACCCAACCCGACCTTCTTGAAGGCCTTGCTGATCCAGGAGCCCTTGTTCTCGGAAGGCTCGAGGCCGCCACCCTTCACCAGGTTATAAGCGTGCTTGTACCATTCGCTGTCGGGGAAATTGTGCCCGAGCACGGCGGCCGCGGTCTGCGCCTCACCGACGATGCCGAGCGACATATAGGCTTCCGTCAGACGCTCCAGCGCCTCTTCGACGTGGCGGGTGGTCTGGTATTTCGTCACGACCACTTTGAAGCGGTTGATCGCGCCGGTGAAGTCCTTCTTTTCCAGATAATAGCGGCCGATCTGCATTTCCTTGCCGGCCATCTGGTCGCGCGCGACCTCCATCTTCTGCTTGGCGGTGACGGCGTATTCGCTGGTCGGATATTTGCGGACCACTTCCTCGAGCGCGGCGAGCGCCTTCTCGGTGCGGGCCTGGTCGCGGGTGATGTCGGGAATTTCGTCGTAGAAAGACGAGCCGATCAGAAACTGGGCATAGGCGGCGTCAGGGCTGCCGGGATGCAGCGCGATGTATCGCTTGGAGGCGGTCACGCACTCGTCGTAGGAGCCGGCCTGATAATAGGCATAGGCCGACATGATCAGCGACTTGCGCGCCCATTCCGAATAGGGGTGCTGGCGATCGACCTCTTCGAATTTCTTGACGGCTTTTGACGGGTCGCTCTTGTTGTTGAGGAGATAAAGCCCCTCATTGTAGAGGCGGTCGGCCGGCTCGTCGGGCGGCGTCTCGTCCTTGCCCCACAGGCTCGAGCAGGCGCCTAGGCTCGAAGCCAGCACCAGCATTGAGAGCGTGCGCACGATAAGGCGCGACGTCGACCCGGCGGCAAAAGCCATTTTACTCAAATCCCCTCAAACCCCGCTAGTTTAACGAAAAAGCGCGGTTCCGCCAAATGATTAGCAAGCGATTAGGCCGACATTCAGCCGGGATTAAGGCGTACGGTTAAGGTGAAAATCGGTAAAAAACCGCCGTCTCAGGAGACGTTCGGCCCGTAGGCCGCAGCGGCCATCGCGGGGGCCGCCTCGGCATGGCTGCGCGAGCGGCGGACCGTCTCGGCCTCAACGCTCGGCTTGGCCTCGACCACCCGCCAGGCGGAGGTATCGGCCATCAGCGCGGACAGGACCGCGTGGTTGAGCTTGTGGCCGCCACGCACGGTCTTGTAGGCGGCAAGCAAAGGCTGCCCGGCCAGCGCCAGATCGCCAATCGCGTCGAGCACCTTGTGGCGCACGAACTCGTCGGCGAAGCGCAGGCCTTCCGGGTTGAGCACCCGGTCTTCGCTGATCACCAGCGTATTGTCGAACGAGGCGCCGAGCGCGAAGCCGGCGCTCCACAGACGCGACACATCCTTCATGAAACCGAAGGTGCGGGCGCGCGCGATTTCGCGGCGGAAGCTGTTGGGCTCGATGTCGAGCGCCATTTCCTGCTTGCCGATCAGCGGATGATTGAATTCGATTTCGGCCTCGACGCGGAAGCCGTGGCTGTACGGGCGCAATTCGCCGAAAGCATCGCCATTGGCGACGCGGATGGGCTTGAGCACTTCGATATATTTGCGCGGCAAGGCGCGCGCGGTCAGGCCGGCCTGGTCGAGCGCCTCGACAAAAGCGGCGGCGCTGCCGTCCATGATCGGCACTTCCGGCCCATCGATCTCGACGACGACGTTATCGACGTTGAGACCGCGCAAAGCCGCGAGCAGATGTTCGGCGGTCGAGCAGATCGGACCCGAGGCATCGCCGAGGACGGTGGCCAATTCGGTGGCGGTGACGGCGCGGACGTCGGCACGGACTTCGCGCTCGATTTCGCCGTCCGCGAAAACGCGGCGGAAGACAATGCCGGCATCGTCGTCGGCGGGATTCAAGGTGAGCGTCACCGGGCGGCCGGAATGCACGCCGACGCCGGAGACGGCGACTTCATCGCGCAACGTGGTCTGCTTGACGCCCTTCATAGACCCCATTTCCGAAAAGACTTTGCCTGCCTTAAATAACCAGATTGCGGCACAGTCTTTCCGTATCCCCACGAAAGCCGATTTTCGGCCTTCAAAGCCTTATATGTGACCGCCCGACCAGCGGTGCGTCCGTGACCGAAAGCCCCGTTCGCACCGCAACTTAGGCCAAGCGGGCGGGCGTCCCAAGACACGGATTCTTACCAACTGTTACTCTTTTTCGCCGCAATTTGCCGGAACCCGGTCATGGCAAGCCCAGACGTGGTTACCGCCGACGGGGTTTCCAGCGGCGCGGCAGGACCGTGGCGGAGCGGGCAATTTCATAAATAATATAATTATTTCAATTACTTAATAAAAATCGCCGGGCCCGCTTCGGCAAAAAAACAGCCCCGCTCCGATGCAACGGAGCGGGGCTGCCTGTAATTTAACCAGGTGTCAGTTGGCCTGACGGCGCAGGAAGGCCGGAATGTCGAGCTGGTCTTCGTCGCTTGAATTATGCACAGGCGCGGGCCGGCCGTGCGGGTCGAGCCCCTGCGGCGCCGGACGGCGGGCATATTCGGACACCGGATCGGCCGCCCGGCCTTCCGGCTGGCGCGATTCGGGCGGGCGATTTTCAGTGTGCCGGCCTTCCGGATTGCGGGCGGTCGGCCGCTGTTGCTGCCGGTCGAACTGCGGCATTGGGCGGGCGGCGCGCGGCGCCGGCGGCGCGTCGATTTCGTCGGCGCGCTTGCCGAGACCGACCGCGGCCAGACGCTGCATCAGCGACATGCGCTGCTTTTCCGGATGGTTCTCGACCGGCTCGCCGCGCTGGGCGTTGAGCTGGTTCTGGCCCGGCAGCGGCAATTCGTCGATGCGCGGCATGCGCGGCGCGCGCATGACCGGCTCCGCCTGCGGCGGAATGAAGTTCGACGGCGTCGGCGCTTCGTAGGCGGCGTTTTCGCCGGGCGTCGGCTCGAACAGTGACGGCTTGACCGGCATCGGCCGGAACGAGACGTCCTCGATCGCGCTGGCCGGCAGAATGGCGGCGGCAACCGCGGCATGGGCGGCGTGGAAAGCCGTCAAATCGGCCTGCGGCGCGCTGGCCATCGCCGGTTTCGACGGCGACACGCGCTCGACCCGGTCGGCAATGCGCTTGGAGTCGTTGCGCATCTTGCTGGCCAACTCTTTAAGCGCGCTTTCGGCCGGCGCCGCCTGCTGCATCTTGCCGGTGTGGTCGATGCCGGTGGCGACGACCGAGACGCGGATGATGCCTTCCAGGCTTTCGTCGAAGGTGGCGCCGACGATGGTGTTGGCGTCCTGGTCGACTTCCTCGCGGATGCGGGTCGCCGCTTCGTCGACTTCGTACAAAGTCAGATCCTTGCCGCCGGTGATCGAGATCAGCAGGCCGCGCGCGCCCTTCATCGAGGCGTCGTCGATCAGCGGGTTGGCGATGGCCGCTTCGGCGGCGGTCAGCGCCCGCTTCTCGCCGGTGGCTTCGCCGGTGCCCATCATCGCCTTGCCCATCTCCTTCATCACCGCGCGAACGTCGGCGAAGTCGAGATTGATCAGGCCTTCCTTGACCATCAGGTCGGTGATGCAGGCGACGCCCGAATAGAGCACCTGGT
>CANKBJ010000049.1 GCA_947479905.1 Bradyrhizobiaceae bacterium | reverse complement strand
GCAAATTTTTGCAGATAGCGCGGCACCATGAACAGCACGGTCGGCGCCACTTCGAACAAGGTGACGGCAAAATCCTCGGGGTCCTCGCCGAAATGCGGCACAAGCTGCGAAATCAGCGGCAGCGTGATGGCGACGTCGCGGCCGAGCACGTGGCACATTGGCAGGAACACCACGGTCCGGTGCGGCTTCTCGCGAAGGGTCGGATAGTGCGAAACCACGGTGTCGGTCGCGGCGAGATGTTTGCCGTGGCTGACCAGCGCGCCTTTCGGGTGGCCGGTGGTGCCGGAGGTGTAGACGATGAAAGCGGGATCATCGGCTGAAACCAATGCAACCTGCGCTTCGAGCCAGCCGAGATCGGCTTTTGCCACGGCGTCGAGAAGTTCACCAAACCGGCGCAACTTCGGGTGTTCGTATCCAAACATGGCCGAATCGTCGAGCACCACGATCGTGCGCAGATCCGGCAACTGATCGGCGAAAGGCAAGATGCGATCAACATATTCCTGGTCTTCGGCAATGAACACGCAGGCGCCGCCATCGCGCATCTGATACTCGACCTCAGCCGCCGACGCGGTCGGATAGATGCCGTAGACGATGGCGCCGAGCGATTGGGCGGCAAGATCGCAAATCATCCATTCTTCGCAAACATCGCCCATGATGGCGACTCGTTCGCCGCGCCCGATGCCGAGCGATTGCAGGGCGCTCGCGGCGTGCGCCACCAGCGCGGCATAGTCGCGCCAGCGCCGTTCGCGATAGATGCCGAAATGCTTTGAACGGAAGGCAACGGAATCCGGCGTCACGCGCGCACGCTCACACAACAAATGCGGAGCGGTGGTGCGGCGCAAGCGTTCTCGATAGACCGTGGCGGACGCGGTCATACGGCGCTCTTCTCGCGTGTTTCCTCTGATCTAATTCTATAGCTCAATCGAATTTTAAATTCCATAGCCAATCGACCGGCCGGTGCGCTCAGCGGCGGCTGGGTCGTCGCTTGGCGGGCCGTATGGCCAGGCCATCGATAACGAGGTTCGAAAATTCCGCAGCGATGGCTGGCACGCCCTTGTTTTCCTTCAAGTACCAGCTCGATGCTGCATTGCACATGCCGAGGACGGCGAGTGTGACCAACCGTGCGTCAAGGCCGGCCCGGAATTCACCGGCGGCAACTCCTTCCTCGATGACCTGTTCGAAAATGCGCTCCAGCCCGCGTGACCAGCGACCGATCCGCCGCCGGCTTTCGGCCGGCAGATGCTGGCGTTCGTTGAGGAAGACCTTGACGAAATTACCCCGATCCAGCATCGGCGAAAGATGCGAACTGATCAACAGTGACAGTCTTTTTTGAGCGGACTCGGGCCGCGCGGCAATCGCGTTGCCTGTCTCGAAGAAGCCTTCCACGCCGCGCAGGCAAACCAATTCCAGCGCTGCTTCCTTGGAGGAGAAATAATAGTACAGACTTGCCTGGCGGATGCCGAGCACGTCGGCGATGTCCTGGGTCGTCGCGCCATGGAAACCGCGTTCGGCAAAGACCATGGCCGTGGCTTCAATAATCTGGGGTGCGCGGCGGCGCGGGCTGGCGCTGCGGCGGGAAGTTGGGAGAGTGGCGACTGTCATGCCGATCACTTCGCTCCTGCAGCAAATTACCGGGAAGCCGGCTAAAAAGCTTCCGGCCGTTCTTTTGGCCATTGTGTTCTGCCACGATACCAATCTAAATTCTATCTATCGACCTATAGAATAAGTCGCCCGAGGGAGAATTCGCCATGGCTACGTCGACGAAAGGCCGCCCCCCATTCCGCGCCGATCATGTTGGCAGCCTGTTGCGCCCGCCGGCTTTGCGTCAGGCGTTTCGCCGCCACGCCACCAAGGAAATCGGCGACGCCGAATTCGACAAACTGCAGGATCAATGCATCCGTGATGTGGTCGCCCTGCAAGCCGAAGTTGGCTTGCAAGTGGTCACCGACGGAGAATTCCGCCGCGGCTCGTACTGGGGTCGCTTCGTCGAGCGGGTCGAGGGGTTTGAGATAAAGACCGCCTCATTCAAATTTCGCAACGATCAGGGCCACGAAGTCGAATTTACCGCGCCTTATGCGAACGCCGCGATCAAGCGCAAGCAGCCGCTGGCGCTCGACGAATATCAATTCCTGCACAGTGTCACCAAATTAACCGGCAAGATCACGCTGCCGGCGCCGTCGACCATGCATTTCTACCGCTGCAACGACTATGCCGACACCGCCGTCTATCCAGACGTTAAAGAGTTTTTTGCCGACCTCGCCAATGTCTTCAAACAGGAGATCGGCGAACTTGCGAAGGCGGGCTGCCGCTATATCCAACTCGACGAAGTCGCTGTCGCTCTGCTGTGTGACCCTGGAATCCGACAGCAAATCGCCGCCTCGGGCAGCGATCCCGATAAACTGGTCGACCTCTATATTGACAGTATCAACGAAGCCGTTGCCGGCGCGCCGGCAGACGTGATCTTCGGCGTCCACATGTGCCGCGGCAATTTCAAAGGGCATTACCTTGGGGCTGGCGGCTATGAATCGGTCGCCGAGCGGTTTTTCGCCAACACCAAGGTCAATCACTTCCTGCTTGAGTACGATACCGCCCGCGCCGGCGACTTCGCGCCACTGCGCTTTGTGCCGAAGGATCGCGGCGTCGTCCTCGGTCTTGTCAGCTCGAAAACGCCGGTGCTGGAGAGCCTCGATCTTTTGAAGCGCCGGACTGAGGAAGCGACGCACTATATCGACCTCGATCGGTTGGCGATCAGCCCGCAGTGCGGCTTCGCCAGCACTGTCGCGGGTAATCCTCTCACCGAAGCGGACGAGCGGGCAAAGCTTGCGCTTGTGGTCGAGGCGGCTGACGCGATTTGGGGATGATCAATAAGCGTGCACCTGCTGCGTCGGTATGGGCCGGATTCCGGTCGGTAATCCCGCCTCACAATTAATCATCTGTCGCGCCTGACCCGCGCCATGGCGAGTTGATCCGTGGAATTTCTGCTGATGGCACAGAGCGGACATAGCGAATATTGCGTTTTTTGATTTTGGCACCGACCCGGTCGCCGGCGCCGGGTTTCCAAATGTAAATGGGTGCACTCGCCATCTTGTCGTACTGTGGTCGTACCGCAGCCGTTGCGCACGAGCCCGGCACTGAGCACCGCGTCTAAACCCCGGTAACCTCCGCCTTGTTTGATGCCGTGCGGAGCCGTATAGGCCTTAAAGTCGTCCTTGCGATTGCATCGTGTCTGGACTTCCAACGCACGACCTGGAATGCAAATACACTAAATGCTTGAGATTAATCGACAATTCTCTGTCGCCCCGATGATGGATGGCGTCTGTTGGTCTGGATTATCGCCGCCGCGCCAATCACTTAGGTGACGTTCGTTTGGGCCATGTTGTACCGCTTGGTGTACTTTTTCTTCAACCCTGTCATCCGCTATGAAGGTCGTTTTATCATTAGTGGTCGTTCACAGTCAGAGTTGCGGCGATTGCGGAACCCAGAAAACTTTCTATTGCGGCTCAACGGGACGCTCAGCCGTTTCCCCGACATCAAGTTCATATTTTCGAACGCCGGCGGCACCATCCCGATTCTGGCTGACCGGCTTTCCCGCCTTGATCGCCGGCCGGACTGCAAGCGTCACATTCCGGACGGTGTGATCGCGGCTTTGAAGCGCCTTTATTATGAAACCGCGCTGTCGGCCAACCGCCCTGCGATGAATGCGTTGTTCGGTCTGGTGCCACCAACGCAGGTTCTGTTCGGCAGCGACTATCCCTATGCGCCGGAAGAAGCGATGCTGGGGACGGTGAAGGAGCTGAGCGCCTTGAACCTTCTGGCCGCCGACCTCGCGGCAGTCGAACGGACGAATGCGATCAGGCTGATGCCATCGATTCAAGCGAACGATTCGATGGAAGAACGACTCCATTAGATCTAAACTTCAAACCTCATGACCAGAGCGTAGGAAGTCGAGCATCAAATCGTTAAACCGGTGGGCTCGTTCGTAGTACGCTGCATGTCCTGCGCCTTTGAACAATTTTGCGCGACCGTTCGGAAATAAACGCGCGAGGTCTTCGAGCTCCACGGCGGCAAACAGCGGATCCTCAGTTCCGCCAACAACGAGTACCGGAAACTGCACTGCGGCCGCATCTTTGTCGGCAACCGGGTGAGCGTGAAAACAGAGAAGTAAATCGACTGTAGCTGGTCCGCCGGCTGAAGCCATGATTTCGGCATAGAGGAAAGTGAGCGCCGGAGAATCGAGATGCATCGCCTCGCCGACGGGCCCGTAGGGGTGATAGGCGACCGCGAAACGTTCAAACTCGCCGGGGCTGCGCACGGGCGGTACGCGTCGTTTGGCGTTCAAGTCCGCCGGGCGCGGCGCGTCAGAAGTCAGCTACTTATGACGCGCGTTCATGCGCTCATAGCGTCGCTTCCAACTTTCCTCGATCAACGGCGTTGTAGCGCCTCCCGTCCCGCACACTAACACCGGTTTGTCGATCTGGTCCTTATGCGTCATTGCAAATTGTAGAGCAGGTCCAGTGCCGAGCGACGCTCCCACGATGCTGACCTTCTCCTGGAATCCGACATGTTCGATCAAATCGCAGAGATCCTGGTAGAGGACGTTACCGTCGCCAATATTGTAAGGCTCCGTCGGATGCGATTTACCAAAGCCGCGCTGATCGTAGATCAAACATGAATAATGATGTCGGAGTTCCGCGACCTGCTGCCACCAAGTCAGGTGGGTTCCGCTTGCGCCGTGAATGAACACAACTGGCGGACCTTCGCCGTGCAGCTCGTAGTAGAGCTCCACGCCATTTAACTTCAAAATCGACATGATAGAATCCTGATGAAAGCGTAGGGCTTGGCTTAGCCGGTAGGCGAGAAACTTGGTTGCGCGCTCGTTTGCTAGAGAGTCGCGCTGAACTCGTCGCAGTTTCCGAAGCCGAAGGCGGGAGAAGTCATTACTTCGCGCGGAGATTGGAGCTTCAAACTCTCTTTTGCACCGTGACAGTGGCTAGCTTAGTGCCCATCAGCGGGCGACATGATTAAGGATCATTTGAGCTGGCACAGCATTGCTCCATCTCGTTCGAACGGCTGCGCAGGTTGTCATCCTTTCATGCATTTGAGAATATTTTTGCAGGTACGCTGGATGTGCTTCTCCAGGAGCTGGCATGCCTTGTCGGCGTTGTGCGTGAGCGTGGCATCGGCAATGGCGCGGTGCTCGCCGGCCACATCCCGGTCGGGTTGGTAGGTAGAAAGAAACAGGCGGCGGTAGCGGTCATTCAGTTCGTGAAGCTGCGCGCAGAACTGAAGTAAGATCGGGGAGTTACAGGCGCTGGTCAGCGCGCCATGAAAGGCGTGGTGCCATCGCTCCCATTGTTCGACTTCGTCAGGTTCCCAGCGACGGTCTTCGAATTTGCTGAGGCGATGATGCGCGGTGAGCACCTCGGTCTCCCAGGCATCGTCGCCATTCTCGATGGAAGCCCGCAGCGCCATTGGCTCCAGCGTCGTGCGCAGACGGATAATGTCTTCCAACTCCGCCCTCGACACGGGAGCGACTCGGTTGCCGCGCTGACCTTCCGTGATAATCAGCCCTTCGGCCGCAAGTCGGGATAGCGCCTCGCGGATCGGGCTCCAACTCACTTCAAATTCGCTCTTGAGGTCGTCAAGCCTGAGTTTCGTTCCGGGCTTGCGCCGTCCCGACAAGATATCGGCGCGGATGCGCTCACAGATGCTCTGCGCCAGCGTAGGCGCCGCTCCCGTGATAACTTCGGCCGTACCACCCATGACGAGTCCGATCCTTAAAGTCGTTTGTGGCTACCGTCGCAGCGGGGTGGTTTGCTTGTGTGCTTGCAACCGCACAAGGCGACCGTCTTATCATCCTCCTGCACCCAAATGGTCGGCAGGATTCCTGTTTTCGATGACGTGTGTGAGCCGTCGCACCAGGGCTGCATCTTACTCAAGCCGCAGGCGCACCAAGCATAGCGATAAGAGGCGAGCAGCCTCACGACGTAAGGGTCTTTCTGGGGCACGCTATCCGGCATGGTCTGAGCCCGCATTCTACTTGACTATCGATATATCCATCAATATCGTTATTATCAATAAATAGCGGTACCGTCAAATCGGAGGAGCGCTATGCGAGCCGGCATGCCCGTCAATGCAGACCCCCGCCAGGTCGCCGTGATGAACACCAACGACATGCCCTGGGAGCCGACCGAGCACCCCGGCGTTCTGCGGAAGGTCCTGGAATTCGTGAGCGACCCTAAGAAGGGACGCGAGACCTCGCTGCTCAAGTTCGGCCCCGGTGCAAAGCTTCCCGTCGAGAGGCTCGCCGAACGCCTCGATTTCTTTATTATCGAAGGTGAGTTGAGTGACGGCGATGCCAGCTACGATGCCGAGACATATGTTCGCCTCCAGCCCGGGTCGATGTTTGCCGCCGAATCCGCAAACGGCTGCACTATTCTGGCAAAGTGGCGCGTTCCAATCCATCCTGAGTTGCCCGCCGAGCGAGTCGTCATCGATACCAAATCGGTAGAGTGGCTCGATTTTCCGGAGCGCGGCGCCAGAATTCTCCATCTTTATAAAAACGTCGATGGTATCGAGACGGCGCGCATCGGCGACGTCTTTCCGCACCGCAAGTTGACGAAACACACGCATGCGATCGGTGAAGAAACGTTCGTGCTGGAAGGTGCGCTGATCGACGAGTACGCGACCTACTCGGCCGGCGTATGGTTTCGCATGCCGTGCGACTGTCCCCACGCTCCGTACACGACTGACCAAAACGCGAAGATGTTGATTCGGGAAGGCGATCTCGTCTGGTAAATCGCCAGGTCTCCAAAAAATATAAATGAAGCCGCGCAGCGTGATCCTCGATCATTCGCGCGGGCTTCAGCGTCCGCTATCGGACGCGATTGCTTCGGGTCGTCAGATCGCGCTTCGCGATTCATCGGCTGTCCGAGAAATGCCGCGCGGATCGCCGTTATTCTATGAATGGCGGGCGATGAAATCTAAAGCAATTCCGTTGAACTCATCGGGAAAAACTTCTGACGCGCAGTGTGCGCCGCATGCCCTGCGCCTTTGAAGGCGATATGCGATCTTTCTGGCTTGTTTGATACCTGCCGGGGCCGTATAGGCCTTAGCGCCGCCTTCGCGATGAATATTGTAATTTATAATGCAGCACCGACCGCGCGAAACCGTCAGCGTCCACGCAAATTATTGATTTAGATAGACAATTCTCAGTCGCCCCGATGATGGAGAGGGTGGGCAAACTGAAATTCCTATTTTAGCAAAATCACTTAGCCTGGGCGGCTGAGAGCCATGTTGTACCGCTCGGTGTACTTTGTTCCGCGGTCTGACCGTAGGGCACGGCAATGTCGCCCGGCCGATTACCTTGCGATTTGGGATAAATCGACCCACTCTGAAATTGGCGTCTGCTTCTGACCCGAAGGAGACATCGATTTGGCCGAACAGGGCGGCAGTTGTCTTTTCACTCGACCACGCCGGCCTACCGTTATCCGTTACTTAAAGCGAGCCTTTCGGCGCGCATCGATTTTTTCACGGCCGAACGCGTCAGAGGTTTTGCGCCCTGAGAGCGGTGCTGGCGGCATTTATCGCTGCCCAGATCCGCGCCGGCGACAGCGGCAAATCAAGATGTTTCACGGCGGCCTGTCGCAGGGCGTCGTCGACGGCGCTGACGATGGCGCTCAGCGCGCCCGTCGTGCCGGATTCGCCGGCACCTTTTAGGCCGAGAGGATTGGTCTTGCAGACAGTGGGCGCGGCGACCACGCGGAATGCCGGCAGCATATGCGCGCGCGGCACGCCGTAATCCATATATGAACCGGTCACAAGCTGCGCGTCGGTGTCGTAGACGATCTGCTCGATCAGAGCCTGTCCGATGCCTTGGACAATGCCACCATGGATCTGGCCTTCGACGACGGCTTCGTTCAGGACGTTACCGCAATCGTCGACGGCGACGTAGTTGACGATCGTCACCGATCCCGTTTCAGGATCGATCTCGACTTCGGCCACGTGGCAGCCGTTCGGATAGGTCGGCTGCGCGTCGATATCGGCGCGTTGATCGAGGCCGCCGGCGAGCTCGGCCGGCAGACCCGCCAAATCGCGCGAGCGGCGGTCGAGCGCGAACAGACTCAGTGTTTGGCATTTATCGGCGCTCTGCACGGCGCCGTCGGCGTAGATCAGGTCGGCAGCATCCAGTTGCAACAGCAACGCGGCCAGCCGCCGCGCCTTGTCGATCAGGCGGTCGGCGGCGACGACGATTGCCGTTCCATTGGCAACGGCCGATCGTGAAGCCACCGATCCGGCGCCGTCGCGGTGCCGATTGCTGTCGCCTTGGCGTACAGTGCAGCGCTCTGCCGGCAAGCCGAGACGTTGCGCCGCCAAGGCACGGAACACTGTCTCGTGCGCAGTGCCGATCGGGTGACCGCCCATATCGACCATGACGCGCTCGTCGGCCGTCAGTCGCAGGCACACAGTTTCCGGTGCCGGCCCGCCCGCCGGCTCGACATAGTAGGCGAGGCCCCAGCCGCTGATTCGCTTGCGCTTGCGGGCATCGCGGCGGCGCGCTGCGAAGCCGGCCCGGTCGCCTGCAGTGATGGCCTGCTGCAGCACGGCAGCGAAATCTCCGCTGTCGTAAACGTGCCCGATCGGCGTCGTATAGGGCATGGCTGCCGGAGCGATCAGATTTGTCTCGCGCAGCCGCACTTTGTCGAAGCCGCACGTCACCGCGGCGGTGTCCAGCAGGCGCTCGATGACGAACGTGCCTTCTGGCCGGCCGGTGCCGCGATAGGGGCCGACCGGCGCGGTGTTCGAGAAGGCGCAAGTGACGCGCGCGGCGATATGCGGGGTCCGATAGGGGCCGACCAGGCTCCGTACAAAATTGACGCTGTTCACGACGGCGCCATTGCCAGTATGGAACGCTCCGATGTTGACGGTCGCGTCGACATCGAGGGCGAGAATACGGCCGCGGCGATCGAGGCCGAGCGTTGCGACGACACGGTGATCGCGGGCTTGCGTATCCGACTGCATGGACTCGCTGCGGGTCGCGATCCAGCTCACAGGCCGGCCGACGGAGCGCGCGGCGGCGAGCAGTGCCGGGTATTCCGGGTAACACCAGATCTTGGCGCCGAAAGCGCCGCCGACATCGTCGGACAAGACTCGCAGCGCATCCGGGGCGACGCCAAGAACGCGAACGAGATGTCGGTGCAGGATGCTGACGCCTTGGCTCGGCACCCGTAGTACGTACTGACCGGCATCTGTGTCGTACCAGGCGATGGCCGCGCGCGGTTCGACAGGAGAGGCGGCGATGCGCGGGCTCACCAGATCGACGCTGATGCGATGCGCCGCAGCGGCAAGCGCGGTTTCGACCGCGGCGCGGTCGCCGACGCAATAGCGCGAGGCGATATTGCCCGTCGCGTGATCCCAGACTTGCGCGGCATCCGTGGCCAAGGCCGCGGCGCTGCCGTTGACCGCGGCAAGGCCTTCATAGTCGACGCCAATCTGCTCGGCCCCATCCAGCGCGGCGGACAGGGTTCGCGCCACCACCAGGGCGACCGGCTGGCCGACATGACGGACGCGGTCGGCGGCCAGCACGGGCCACGGCGTCGGCAAGAAGCTGCCGCCGGGGCTGGGTGGCACCTGCGACATTTCCGGAATAGTGCCGACGCCCATTGCGGTCATCGCGGCGCCGTCGAACACAGCGACCACATCCGCGGTCTCGCGGGCGCGCGCGAGATCAAGCGCCGCAATCCGCGCATGCGCGGTCGGCGCGCGCAGAAAGACCGCATGCAACGTATCCGGTGGGATAAGGTCGGCTGTGAAACGGCCGGCACCGGTGACCAGCCGGAAATCCTCGATGCGATCGGCGCGATGCGTCATCGTTCCTGCACCAAAGGTTCCTATCGTTGTGCGTTGGTCGGCGGCCCGTATCTGACCGCCGACCCCGACCATTGCCTACGGCTGATCGAGCTTGATGTTGTTCTCGGTGACGACCTTCCGCCAGCGAACGATCTCGTCGTGGATGAAGGCATTGGCGGCCTGTGTGGTGAGCTTGTCGGCCGGGAATGCTTCGGCGCCGGTGTCCTGGAACGCCTTCACCACGCGTGCGTCCGTCAACGCCTCGCGCAGCGCCGCATTGAGACGATCGACAATCGGGCGCGGCGTCGCCGACGGTACGAACAAAGCCTGCCAGAACGGAATATCGACATCCTTGTATCCAAGCTCGCCGGTCGACGGCACTTCAGGGAGCACCGGTGACCGCTTGTCGCCGTTGAAGGCGAAGACTTTCACGGTGCCGGCCTTGATCTGCGGTATTGCCGTGGCCGGTCCCGCCCACACCAGATCGACATGCTCGCCCATGACGTCGTTCATGGCCGGGCCGACGCCGCGATACGGAACAGGGTCGATCTCAGCTCCGATCGCCTTGGCGAACGCCACCGTGGCGAGATGGCCCATGCTGCCGATGCCGGGATGCGCGAACTTGGTCGGTTTGCCAGGTCCCTTCATCCAGGTCACAAGTTCCTTCACGTCATTGGCCGGCAGCGCCTTGCGCCCGACGAGGAACGTGTAACTCACGTTCACCATGCCGACAGCGAGGAGATCCTTTTCAACATCGTAGGGCAGCTTGGGATAGAGGGCCGGCGCGATCGTAATGCCGGTCTGATGCATGAGGATGGTGTAGCCGTCAGGCTTTGCGCGCGCGACACGCGATGCGCCGATCGTGCCGCCGCCACCGGGCGCGTTCTCGACCACGAGCGGCTGACCGAGAATGACTGTCATCCGCTCCGCAATGATGCGAGCCACTGCATCGCCCGGACCGCCCGCCGCGGTCGCCACGACCAGCGTGATGGGGCGCTCCGGATACGTCTCTGCCTGAGCCGGGCACGCCAGCGCACCCGCCGCCACTGCGACAACGCAGGCTGTCTTCAGCAGCGCCGGAAAACGCCTCACAAAGCGCATTGCCCCAGGCGACACGTGCCGCCCATATTTAGTGCCCTTGATCATTCTCAACTCCCTTGTTCACTTCCTTGCACTTCCGGTGCGCCGGCGCACGCACGCCACCGCTCCGGGATTCGATTTTGGCTTCCGCATTTACGAGAGCAACGCGCTCACACGTTCGATGCAGGAATGATTGGCAGCAACAACTTGGATGCGCGTGTTCCGCCAGAATAGATCGTGGTGTGCCCGGCAAAGATTGACGGCGGGCGGTCGTCCGGATCGTTGTGAAGGAATGGGCCGCATCCGCGTGACGGATAACGGTGACAACCGGCAGCCGGATTGGCGGGGCCCGAATAGACGTAGTCCGATCCCTTCACCGTCAGCGCCAACCGATAGCCCTTCGGCACTACAATTGAGGTCGGCCAGATTTCGACCTCCATGCGATAGATTTCGTGCGGCGTCAGCGGCTCGGGCTCGGCGTGAACGTGATAGGGTCGGTACGGCAAACTTTTCGCAGGATCGAGCCGTCGATGCGAGCCACGCAGCCACCCTTGGGCAACCGGGGCATGCGCGTCCATGGCGCCACGGAACACGACCTCTCGGCCTTCGGGGTCGAACAGGCGCAACATCACGAACAGGTCGACGTCGACCGTATTGGAACTCACGAACAGCGTCGCCGCCAGCGGCCCGGTGATCTCGGTATCGGCAGCCATAGCCGCGGTTTCGAAGGTCATCCCCGGACCGGTAGCGTCGAATGTCTTGGCAGCGGCGGTCGCCGGCTTGGACGACGAGAGGAAGTGCGAGCCGCAATCGAGGTAATGCTCGGTCCATTGGGTGCGCGGCAAGGGCCATGCGTCCTCGTGACGCTCGACGAAACCATCGACAGTACGGACTTGAAGTATGACCGGCTTCTGGCGATCCCAGCCGTTGTCTTCTCCCTTGAGCACGTGATCAAAGAAGCGCTTCTGCAGGCCGACACCGTACGGCGTGTAGAAGTGCGTCCAATGTTCCATGCCGTGAATCTCGAGCCACTTCTGCGTCGAGGCGGCCTGGGTGAATGCCTCCACATTGCCGCGCAGATGCAGGCCGGCACCGCCCCAATTGCCGGCAGACAGAAAGGGAATTGTGATCTTTGACCAGTCGGCGGCGAGACCGTGGTAGGACTCGTCGTCGGTCGGATGCGCCTTGATCAGAGCGACCTTGTCGGTGCGATTGCCCGCAAGTTCATCATCCGACAGCGTCACCGCACCGGCGACATTGCGTCCGGTTACGACACTTTTGCGGCCCCGATCGCCATAGCCGTGCTGCATCGCCAACTGGCGCGGCAGCCAGGCGTCAAGAAACTGACAGCGAATGCCTCCGTGATAATACATGTCGCGATAGGAGTCGGCGGCGCCTTCCCACGGAATCATCGCGGCGAGATGCGGCGGCTGCAGCGACGCCACCATCCACTGGTTCACCGCGTAATAGGAAATACCGAGCAGTCCGACGGAGCCAGATGACCAGGACTGCGCGGCAGCCCATTCGATGCTTTCGTAGTAATCGAGCACTTCGCGGAAGGAGAAGACGTCCTGCACGCCTTCCGACGAACCCGAGCCGCGAGAGTCGACGCGCACCACCGCGTAGCCGTCGCGGGTCCACAGCTCCGGATCGGTCAACTCCCAGGATTGATAGCGGTTTGAGGTCATCGTCAGGATGGCGGGGAAATCCTCCACCATCCGGTTCCATTGGCCGGCATAGGCCTGCTGGAACGATTGTCCCTTCGCATAACACCCATAGCTCAGGATGGTCGGATACCGGCCGCTACTGGCGGGCAGATAGACGTCCGCGCGCAAGGTCGTCCCGTCGGACGCCGCGAACGGGACGTCGACAAGGATACGCATGCTGTCGCGCTCGATCGTTTCGGAACCGTCCAAAAAGTGCTCCTCCGAAAGCAGTTTTGACTGCTATTCTTTGTTTGTTTGCGGGAATGCCCGCCAAACCAGCCTGTGCGACTTGTATCGTCCGGCGCGAACTTATGGACAAAGACCGGCGATGCCAACTAAAATCTCGATATTCTGATTTTATATCGATATAATCTCGCCATGCCCATTTCCTCAGTCGAAGAGCCCGCAAGTAAAACGCGAATCCACGCGGTCTATATGCAACTGCGGCGCGATATCCTGCACGGCAAGCTCGCGCCCGGTGCGCGTCTGCCGGTCGAGCATCTCAAGACCGGCTACGGCGTCGGTGCCGGGACCATTCGCGAGGCGCTGTCGTTGCTGGTCGCCGACGCTTTGGTGACGCCGGAAGGTCAGCGCGGCTTTTGGGTCGCGCCGGTGTCCGACGACGATCTGATCGACATCACCAATACGCGCATGCAGCTCGAAAGCGCGGCGCTGCGTCAGGCGATTCGGCTAGGCGACGACAGCTGGGAAGCCGCGATCGTTGCCGCGTTTCATCGGCTTGGTCTGGTCGAGGATGCGGCCGGGCGTCCACTTGAAGGCCGCCTGGATGAGTGGGAGCTTCGCAATCAGGATTTCCACGACGCGCTGATCGCGGCCTGTCCGTCGCGCTGGCTGAAGCACTTCCGCAATATTCTCTATCATCAGCATGAGCGCTACCGGCGCTTGAGTCTTTCGCATGGCGCGGCGGATCGCGATGTTCGCGGTGAACACCAGGCCATTCTGTCCGCCGTGCTGCGGCGCGACGAGACGCAGGCCGCCGAACTGATCGAACAGCACATTGCCGCGACCCGCGACACGTTGTTTCGCGTTGGGTTGGCCGACCGCAAGCCGGATCGGCCCGGCGATGCGCAGGTGCAAGGCAATCACGATGCCAAACCAAAAAGTATTTCCAGGAAGAGGAAACATTCAAAATGACCAGCACCGCGATTGCTGCGCCGGCGATTGTCTCAGGCAAGACTGCCGAAGTCGCTCACTTCATTGATGGCCGTGCGGTTTTTTCCGCGCGTCCTGCTTTCGAAAACCGAAATCCAGCGACCGGTGACGTCGTCAGTCTCGTGCATGAGGCCGATGCGTCGCTGGTCGACGATGCCGTGCAGGCGGCCCGCCGTGCCTTGAAAGGTCCGTGGGGCCGCATGAGCGACCAGGAACGGTCGGGCCTGCTGCGCAAAGTCGCCGACGGCATCACGCGGCGCTTCGACGAGTTTCTGAAAGCAGAAGTGCTGGACACCGGCAAACCGGTCAGTCTGGCCTCGCATCTCGATATCCCGCGCGGCGCGGCGAATTTCACCGTATTCGCCGACCAGATTCTGACGGCATCGACCGAAACATTCCGCATGGCGACGCCGGATGGCGCGGGCGCGTTGAACTATGCGATCCGGGTGCCACGCGGCGTGATCGCAGTGGTCTGTCCGTGGAATCTGCCGCTGCTGCTGATGACGTGGAAAGTCGCGCCGGCTCTGGCCTGCGGCAACACCGTCGTGGTGAAACCCTCGGAAGAGACGCCCGCCACCGCAGCATTGCTGGGCGAGGTCATGAACCAGGCCGGCATTCCCCACGGCGTCTACAACGTCGTTCAGGGGCTGGGGCCAAACAGCACCGGCGAATTCCTGACCCGGCATCCCGGCGTCGACGGCATTACCTTTACCGGTGAGACCCGCACCGGCGAAGCCATCATGGCGGCGGCGTCCAAGGGCGTCCGCCCGGTGTCGCTGGAACTTGGCGGCAAGAACGCGGCGGTGGTTTTTGCCGACTGCAATCTCGACAAGGCGATCGAAGGAACGATGCGGTCGGCCTTCGCCAATTGCGGCCAGGTTTGCCTCGGCACCGAGCGGATCTATGTCGAGCGCCCGCTTTTCAGCGCTTTCGTGGCGCGGCTGAAAACGGCCGCGCAGGGCTTCAAGGTGGGCGATCCTTTCGATCCCGCAACCAATCTTGGGCCGCTCATCAGCGCCGACCATCGCAAGAAAGTTCTCTCCTATTATGCGCGCGCCAAGGCGGAGGGTGCGGAAGTCGTTCTTGGCGGTGGCGTGCCCGATCTCGCCGCGCCGTTGAGCGGCGGATGTTGGATCGAACCGACGATCTGGACCGGCCTGAGCGAGGACTCCGTTGTCGTCCGGGAGGAAATCTTCGGGCCGTGCTGTCACATCACGCCGTTCGACAGCGAAGAGGAAGCCGCGATGCTGGCCAACAACAGTCCTTACGGACTGGCGACTGCAATATGGACCAACGATCTCACGCGCGCGCACCGCTTGGCGGCAAGGATCGAGGTGGGAATCGTCTGGGTCAATTCCTGGTTCCTGCGCGACTTGCGCACGCCCTTCGGCGGTTCGAAACAGTCCGGCGTCGGCCGGGAAGGCGGCGTCCATTCGATGGAATTTTACACCGAGCTGCGCAACGTCTGCGTCAAGCTTTAACGGCGGCCGGCGTCTACCAGAGGTTAGTTCATGTCCCTTCGACGGATCGATACGCACCACCATTTCGTGCCGCCGTTTTATTTGCCCGAGGTCGGCGCCGACGCCGTGGGCCGCACCCTGGTGTCGGGCCGCGCCCCAGAATGGACGCCGCAGCATTCGATCGACGCCATGGACCGCAACGGCATCGCGACGGCGATCGTGTCGATTTCGGCGCCGGGTTTTGCCTGTGACGAGGGCAAGCGCACCGATCTATGCCAGCGCTGCAACGATTACGCGGCCCAGATGCGCAGCGACTTTCCCGGCCGCTTCGGTAGTTTTGCCGGCCTGCCTCTGCCCGATATCGACACCAGTCTGGCCGAGATCGACCGTAGCTTGGGTTCGCTCAAGGCCGAAGGCATCTGTGTGCTTACGAATTACAATGGTCGTTATCTGGGCGATCCGCACTTTGAGCCGATATTCGTGGAGCTCAACCGGCGGCGCGCGGTCGTTTACGTGCATCCGACGGAAGCGCCTTGCGGCTGCTATGTCGGATTGCCGGCGGCTTCGCTGGAATATCCATTCGACACAACGCGGACGATCGCGAGCCTTTTATTCAACGGTACGCTCAGCCGCTTCCCCGACATCAAGTTCATCTTCTCGCACGCCGGCGGCACCATTCCGTTTCTGGCCGACCGGCTTTCCCGCCTCGATCGCCGGCCGGACTACAAGCGCCACGTTCCCGACGGTGTGATCGCGGCTTTGAAGCGCCTTTATTACGACACTGCGCTGTCGGCCAACCGGGGTGCAATGGATGCGCTGTTTAGCCTGGTCGCGCCAACGCAGGTTCTGTTCGGCAGCGACTATCCCTATGCGCCGGAGGAAACCATGGTGGGGACGGTGAAGGGGCTGACCGCGTTGAACCTTCCGGCCAACGACCTCGCGGCAATCGAACGGACGAATGCAATCAGGCTGATGCCGTCGCTGCAGGCTAGCTAAACAACGCGAGACCTGTTTTGCGCTAGGGGTAGCAAGCTCGTTGACGTGTCGTAGAAAGCCTGTGCGGGTAGGCTGCGAACCTGCTCCCGCACCCGGCAGAAGGTGATCGAAATAGCAGGCCCCTCCTTGATCGGCACGGCACGTATGCCAGTCGTGACCTCGGCAATGGCCGCGAACATGAAGGCGATGCCGTGCCAGGCGCGAACCAGCGCGGCGATGAAGTTGGCGCTCTCGGCCTCGCAGATCACACGGGGTGTGCGGCCAAGCAGTCGCGCTACGTCATCGAGCACGGAGCGCTGCGCATATCCTTCAGGAAACACCGTCATGGCGCCGTTGACTTCTCTGAATTCATCGACGGCATTTTCGAGCCGCCCGATGGCGGGGCAGACCACGTTGGGGAAGAAGAACATTTGCACTCGAGGGAAAAATGGACCTTGAGAGAATAAACCGAACTCGATTTAAATGCAGATCCATGATTTCAGGTTCGTTAACGTGCATTAGCGATTGGGCGTATTTGAATTTGCGAGGCCGCTGCTCGTCTTTTCTATGTACTTAGCTTGGCGGCGTGAAGCCGATGTTGTACCGCTCGGCGTACTCTTGCCGGCGACCTGAAATGACGAGCGCGAACAATAGTCCACCCCCAAATCCAGAGTGCATCGGACCGATCCGCGATAAATTTGGTGAAGGCGTTGTCGTGGCGGCATCGGATGCCGAACCATTTTCGACAGCGGGTGTAGGCAGCTCCGTCTTGTCGTACTTGCGATTAATTTAAAATGTGTGTGCCTGAAAGCTTATTGATCGATTAGGTTGTTGGGTTTGGCAAATTGCTGTAGTGCGGCGAAATCCTCGATGATGAATTGCGGTCCAGAAGTAATAACACCGTGCTTCGATAGCTGCGCCAAGTTGCGCGAAAAATTTTCCGGCGTCATGCCGAGCCTTGAGGCTAGTGTGCGCTTGTCGATGTCGAGCGCAATCCGTCCTTTTCTTCCCTGGTGCGCGTCCTCCTGCAAGATCCAGTTTGCCAGCCGTTCGGTACTGTTGCGCAACTTCTCGTTCTTGAGCGAGCGCACGAGACAGCGATAACGGGCGGCAAGTTCGTTCACCAGAGCGCGGGCGAATGCGGCATCGCGGTCGAACACGTCGCGCACCGCTTGTGCCGGGATCATGAGAATCTGCGCCGGCGTCAGGCTGCGGGCGGATTTGAGATAAACTTCGTCGCGGATGACCGCGGCCAGGATGAAGGTCGTCACGGGCTGCAGAATGTCGAGGACGGTCTCGTGTCCGTCGTGGTTTGCGAACAACTCGACCGTGCCTTCGACCACGATATGCAGGAAGTCGGGCAAGTCGCCCTCGCGGATCAGCGTAACGCCCTGCGGGAACCGTTGCAGGAGCGCCGTGTTCATCAGTTCGTCGAAATGCTTTTCGCTGACGCTTAGGAACAGCGGTAGTGAGCGGACGAGGTGATGTTCGGCCTGGCGCATCGCTCAACTCCAATAAGGGCAGAATACCTATAGCTTAGACTGAATGCGTGGGTAATTGAATTGATAATTATCAAGCCATAGTAATGCAAAAAGCAATACTAGTATTAATATTTATCAATACTTATGCATTTTTGCATAATCAATAAAATGGCAGTATAGCGGCAGAAAATTGATCAACCTCAAAGCTTAGATAACGCCGCCGCGCTTTGGTCCCTGCAGCGTCGTCATCGGACGAAAAAGGGGGCTGATCTATGCATGACCAACCGGTAGCTAGCGTCGAGGGCCAAGGCCGCGCGCTTTGGATGTCCACCATTGCCTTCACCGTCTGCTTCGCGGTGTGGACCCTCTTCGCGATCATCGGCATCCAGATCAAAAAAGATCTGGGCCTGAACGAAACGCAGTTCGGCCTTCTGGTCGGCACCCCCATCCTCACCGGTTCGCTGGTCCGTATCTTCCTCGGCATTTGGACCGACCAGTACGGCGGCCGCCGCGTCTACACCGTGGTCATGCTGGCGGCGGCGCTTGCGACTTTCCTTCTGACCTATGCGCACACCTACACCCAGTTCCTGATCGCGGCGCTCGGCGTCGGCATCGCCGGCGGCTCTTTCGCGGTCGGCATCGCCTATGTCTCGCGCTGGTATCCGCCGGAAAAGCAGGGCACCGCGCTGGGCATTTTCGGCGCCGGCAATGTCGGCGCGGCGGTGACCAAGTTCTGCGCGCCCTTCGTCATGGTGGCCTATGGCTGGCAGGCGACCGCGCAGGTCTGGGCGATCGGCATCGCGCTGATGGGGCTCGTCTTCTGGTTCACCACGAAGGAAGACCCTGTCGAGATGGCGCGCCGCGCCAAAGGGGCACGTCCGCTCAGCGGCTGGCTTGAGCTTGAATCGCTCAAGAATGTCCAGGTCTGGCGCTTCTCGCTGTATTACTTCTTCGCTTTCGGCGCCTTCGTTGCGCTGTCATTATGGCTGCCGCGCTATTTGATCGGCGTCTATGGGCTCGACATCACGACTGCCGGCATGATCGGCGCGGCCTATTCGATCCCGGGCAGCCTGTTCCGCGCCTATGGCGGTCATTTGTCGGACAAATATGGCGCCCGCCGCATCATGTACTGGATGTTCGGCGTCTCGGTGCTGATCACCTTCATCCTGGCCTATCCGCCGACCACCTACACGGTCGAGGGCATCAAGGGGCCGATCACCTTCCATATGGCGACCGGCGTCGTCACTTTCACAGCGTTGATGTTCGTGCTCGGATTCTTCATGAGTCTCGGCAAGGCGGCCGTCTACAAGCACATCCCGGTCTATTACCCGAAGAACGTCGGCGCGGTTGGCGGCCTGGTCGGCATGATCGGCGGTCTCGGTGGCTTCGTGCTGCCGATCACCTTCGGCGTACTCAACGATCTTACCGGCATCTGGACCAGCTGCTTCATGCTGCTGTTCCTGGTCGCCGCCGTCTCGTTGGCCTGGATGCACATCGCCATCCGCCGCATGGAGCGCGAAGCCTTCGAGCCGACATTGCGTAAGCTGCCGCAGTTCCCAGAAATGCAGCCAATCCACGAGGAGAAGCACGTCGGTGCGCTGTCAGGTCATACCCTGGAGGAATGGAAGCCGGAGGATCCGGCTTTCTGGAAGGAGAAGGGGAGTGCCATCGCGCGCCGCAATCTGTGGATCTCGATCCCTTGTTTGCTGCTTGCCTTCGCGGTCTGGATGGTGTGGTCGGTGGTCGTCGCCAAATTGCCGGCGGTCGGATTTAAGTTCTCGACCGACCAATTGTTCTGGCTCGCCGCCATGCCGGGTCTGTCCGGTGCTACCTTGCGCATTTTCTATTCCTTCATGCCGCCGATCTTCGGCGGCCGGCTGTGGACGTCGATCTCGACCTGGTCGCTGATGATCCCGGCGGTCGGCATCGGGCTCGTGGTGCAGAGCCCGGACACGCCTTACATCTTCTTCCTGGCGCTTTCGCTGCTATGCGGCTTCGGCGGTGGCAACTTCGCCTCGTCGATGGCGAATATCAGCTTCTTCTTCCGCAAGGCGGAGAAGGGCAACGCGCTGGCGCTCAATGCCGGTCTCGGCAATCTCGGCGTCAGCGTCGTGCAATTCGTCATCCCGCTGGTCATCACCACCGGCGTGTTCGGCTGGCTCGGCGGCGAGCCGCAGGTTGCCACCGGCGCCACCAAGCTCTGGCTGCAGAACGCCGGCTTCATCTGGGTGCCGTTCATCGCCATCTCGGCCACCGCGGCCTGGTTCGGCATGAACGACATCGCCGATATGAAGGCGTCGTTCGCCGATCAGGCGGTGATCTTCAAGCGCAAGCATAACTGGCTGATGTGCTGGCT
>CANKBJ010000048.1 GCA_947479905.1 Bradyrhizobiaceae bacterium | reverse complement strand
TCGCGCGCTGACGCGCAATGTCGAGTTCCCGCTTTGGCGTTTGCTGTGTCTTCTTGACAAACGCCCGCAGTATCACGACGCGCTGGACGCTCGCCGTTACATAGATGGCGCGGGAAATTCCGTCCCGCCCGGTCATTCGCAATTCCCACAGTTTGCCGTCCAGATGCTTGACGCTGTCGCGTGGCAAACTCTCAAACCCGGCTTCCTCGATAACCTTGATGAGGCGCGCCAGGCGCGCGCCCATATCCTTCGGTAGCGCCACGATCTCGGCAGCGACCGCCGCACTGAGGATCTCCACCGTCCACCGCATGCTTTGATATATCAAAAAGGCGATATTGGGACAAGGCTGGCGCGCTCTCCGTCGTCCTGCAACGCGAGCCCAAGCCGCCTTACCAAGCCCCTTGACCAGCTTATTTACCTATGCTTATCTTCCTCTTGCCTGGCTCGCTTGAGGGCGTCGTCGCGAGACGTTTCGATGATGGAGCCACTGTCAAAGGGCCGGTTGCGGGGAAACCCGTCGATCGGCGGCGCGGCGCCCGCGGGCGGAGGACAACGTATCCTTCGCGCCCGGGCGGTGCCGGTCCCCGCCCGCAGGCACTAGGACCTGCCGCGAGGAGCTCGCTGATGGCGCGAAGCCCTTGGCTTTGCCCGATGCTCGGACTGGTCCCTCCTGAAAAGGGGGTTGGATCACTGGGTTCTTCGGGAAGGCCAACAGCCACCAGAAGCGCGGCCCGGCTGCCGTAAGACGCCGTTCGTGGCGCGCCGAAAGGCGCTGCGCATCTTGATGAGAGATGCGCCGACATAAGAATGGTTGCGTCTAACGGCGCGCCACACCCTCTTCTTGTGAGGGTTCAGGGAAAAGACAGGCGACCCCGGCGCCTCGACAAACAACACGGGCGATGAGTCATGCGCGCTTCACTTGCTTCCCTCTCCCCGCAATGCGGGGAGAGGTGGCCCGAGCGAAGCGAGGGTCGGTGAGGGGCCGGAGTGGAAGTCACAGCAAGCTCGCCCCTCACCCGGCTCGCGCCAATTGGCGCTTCGCCACCCTCTCCCCGCATTGCTGGGAGAGGGAGGAAGAAGACCCGCTGTTTGACAATTGAATCGGAACGCAGGGCCGCACGCCCGCACACCTCAGAACACGTATTGCCTGAGCAGCAGCGCAACGCCGAGGAGCGCGATGGCCAAAACCAGGACCCATGCGACGGATCGGAATTTGCTGTAGAATTCGTCTTCGTGTCGGTCGTCGTCGTTCATGGCGTCAGTTTAGGCCACGGCGCGCGGCTGTCCAAGGCGGGTACGGCAAATTCAGTGTCGTCCCCGCCAACGGGGCCGCGCTTCGCGCGGACCCGTTGGCGGGGACCACACCTGAACTTAAATCGCCCTCGCCTTTCCCACCTGCCCCACATCGCACTCCAGCGCCTTGCGGTCCCACTGCGCCAGATCGGCCGCCGCGTCATAGGTGCTTTGCAGAAACGCCATCAATGCCGCATCGGGATCGTCCGCCAGCCGAACCGCGTCATACGGCAAAATGAACTCGCCCAATATCTTCGAGTAGAACGCCTTGTCCGGTTTCACCTTGGCCTGATCGAAACCCGGCGGCGCAGGGTAAGCGTAGGAATAAAACGCCGGAAAGTTCACCGGCCCTTTCGACCCCGGCCAGAAGCCGGCGCTGGATACCTCATGCGAGTAAGCCTCGCGCGCGACGCTGTTGGGCAGATGCGGAATGCCGCCGGGGTGCTGCGGCGCGCGTCTCCCGGAAAAGCGCGTCACGGCGAGATCGAACGAACCCCAGAAGAAATGCACCGGGCTCGCCTTGCCGAGAAAGCCGGTGCGAAAGCGCGACAGCACGTCGTTGACCGACACCAAAATGCGGTGAAAGCGCGACACCGCCTCGGCGTCATAGCTGCGGTGCAGGACATCTTTTTCAAACACGGTCGCTTCGGGTAGTTCGCACGGCATGGTGTTGATGGTCACGTCGATGCCGAGATCGCGCAGCGCGGCCATCACGTCGCCGTAGAACTTCGCCACCGAGACGCCTTTGCCGCCTTCGGAGGCCAGCATCACCTGCCGAACGTGCCCATCGCTGGTGGCGATCCGCAGCACATGGTCGATGAAGTCGAAATCGATCTGGAACGAACGGTCGTCATCGGGAATAGGCCCAGTGGTCAGGCCCCGCGCCGAGACATAAAGGGTCACATGCCAGGAATGGTTCAGCCAGGGCGTGCGGGCGAGCCTGATCTTGCCGACAACCTGCGTCCACAGCTGCAAGGTGGCGGCGGTGTCGGCCCAGGCGATAAAGGGCAGTTCGGGCCAGCGCGTATCGTTCATGGCTCATCCTTCGGTGTAGCAGCCACTTTAGCCGCGAGAGCGGCCACACTCCACAGGCGGTCTATGCAAACCGCCCTCCATGGGGCCCGAACCATTGACGTAACGCGCGTCATCTGCAATCTCGGGCTTTCTCTGCCTCTATTGGAATCGACAAGCGCACGATGTCCCGAAGACCATACCGCCTCGGCCGCTCGCTCACGGGTTTAGGGCTGTTCGCCACAAGGCCAATCAAGAAGAAGTCGCGCATCGCCGAATATACGGGCCGCCGGCTCGGCATCGATGCCGCGCTCAAGGCTGAAAAGAGCGGCAATCGCTACCTCTACGAGGTCAACAGCAAGATCACCATCGATGGCGCCCGGCACGGCAACATCGCTCGCTACTTCAACCATTCCTGCAATCCGAATTGCGACACCTTCATCCGCGACAAGCGCGTCTTCATCCGCACCTTGCGCAACATCAAGCCGGACGAAGAGCTGACCTACGATTACGGCCGCGATTATCTCAAGAACGTTATCGGGCTTGAGAACTGCATGTGCTCGCGCTGCCGCAAGCGGCGCAAGAAGGTCGCCGCCGAGGCGCGGCTGAAGCGCGCGCGCAAGAAGGCCCGGCTGGCCTTCAAGAGCGTGAAGAAGAAAACCAGGGTGTCCAGGGGCCGCGTCAAGGCGAAGGGACGCAAATAACTTCCGTTCGTCCCCGCGCATAGCCGTCCAAAGGACGGCGTTCTTTCAGAACACCTATGAGCGGGGATGAACGGTGTGCGGGGATGTGCAGTGGCAAGGATCGAGAAGAAAGCGTCGCGGAAAAAGTCCGAAGCGCTTTATCGCGTCGGCCGCGCGCAGACCGGACTCGGCCTGTTCGCGGCGCAGGATATTCCGGAACGCAAGCTGATCGTCGAATATATCGGCAAGCGCATTCCGACGCGGCTGGCGCAGGAAATCGACCGCCGCCGCGCCAACAAGTACCTGTTCGAGATCGACAGCCGCTGGACCATCGACGGTGCGAGCCGGCTTAACCTCGCGCGTTACGTCAACCACTCCTGCGACCCCAATGCCGAGGCCGAATCCAACCGCGGCCGGCTGATGTATCGCGCCATCAAGCCGATCGCCGCGGGCAGCGAGATCACCCTCGACTACGGCGAGGAGCACATGGAACTGTATTTCGGCGCCGCCGGCTGCCTGTGCCCGCCCTGTGCCGACATGGCGAAAACACTCTTGGCGAAAAAAGCCGGCAAAAAGCCCGCTAGACGCAGTGCGAAAGCGGCGCGCTGAAGCACAGCCGCCATTCGCAATTACCCCTGCTGGCGGCGCGCGGTTTGTGTTAGGCAAACGGCCCTTGCTCGCCAGAGAGATTTATCGCCGGTGACATCCGACAGCCCCGCCCCTCCGGCGCCCCGCTCACGTTCCGACATGGTGCCGCGCGGCATCATGTTCATGCTGGGCGCGACGGTGATGTTCGCCGGTTCGACCGCTCTGTCGAAATGGCAGGTCGATACTTATTCCTTCGCCGAAGTGCTGCTGTTCCGCTCGGTGGTGTCGCTAATCGTCTGCGCGCTGTTGATCATGCCGCGCACCGGCGTGACCGTCTTCTATACCAAACGCATCGGTCAGCATGCCGGCCGCAGCGTCACCCAGACCGTGGCGCAAAGCTGCATATTGATCGCGCTCAGCCTGATGCCGATCGCCGGCGCCATGGCGATCAATTTCTCGGCGCCGTTGTTTGCCACGTTGTTCGCCGCGTTCTGGCTGCGCGAGAGCATCGGCCTGGCGCGCGCCCTCGCGCTGGTCGTCGGCTTCTGCGGCGTGCTGCTGGTGGTGTCGCCCGGCGCCGACAGCTTCACCATCGGCGCGCTGTTCGCCGTGGCCAATGCGGTGCTGTACGGTAGCGTCACCGCGGCGGTGCGCGGCATGTCGAATACGGAGTCGGCGGAAACCTTGACCATCTACCAGATGGGTTTCATGACCCTGTTCTTCGCGCTGGCGACGCCGTTCTTCGGCTTCACCGTTCCGAACGCGACCGACACCATCGCCATGATCGTCATCGGCGTCTTCAACGGCTTCGGCCAATATTGGTGGACGCGCGCTCTGTCGATGGCGCCGCCCTCGGCGGTCGGGCCGTTCTATTATTTCTCGCTGGTCTGGGCGATCGCGCTTGGCTACATCTTCTGGGGTGACGTGCCGACGCTGAGCCTGCTCGCCGGCTCCGGCATCGTCGTCGTCTCCGGCCTGATGCTGCTGTGGCGCGAGAGCGGCAAGAAACCGAAGACCGCATAAGAAGTAACGGGAGAGAGACATCATGGCCATCAATATCCGCCGCGTCGTCACCGGCCACGACGAGCAGGGCCGCGCCAAGGTGCTGATCGACGAGCAGGTCACCAACACCTTCTCGCATCGCGCCGGCGCCGAATTCAGCGTCATCTGGTCGAGCGAGGGATTTCCGGTCAACAACGATGGCTTTGAGGATCCCTCGAGCAAGAAGATCGGCACGACCATCGACAATGGCAGCGTGTTCCGCATCGTCTCGTTTTCGCCCGGCGTCGCGCCGCGCAACCACCGCACCGATTCCATCGACTACGCGGTGGTGATGTCCGGCGAGATCGACATGGTGCTCGACATCGGCACCGTGCATCTGAAAGCCGGCGACGTGCTGGTGCAGCGCGGCACCATTCACGACTGGGTCAATAACGGCAGCGTCCCCTGCGTCATCGCCTTCACATTGATTTCGGCAAAGCCAGTCATTGCCGGCGGCAAGCCGCTGCCGGCGCGGGGGTAGTGTTACTGTCGTCCCCGCGAACGCGGGGACCCAAAATCCCCGGCTTATCGATAGACCACAGCGTATGGGTCCCCGCCTTCGCGGGGACGACAGTCTTTACTTATCCAACTCCGTATATCGCCGGAATATCCCGTCCTCATTGAACGCAATCCGCCGCTCCGAAGCGAGATAGGCCGCAATCCCCGACCGATCGGCGACGCGGTCGCGCACGGCGACGACCTTGGGAATTTTACGCTCGATCGTCTTCATCGCCTTCGGAAAGGCGTAGCGCATTCCTTCGACCAACTGGAACAGCGACAGGTCGGTGTACGACGCCTTGCGCCCCATCAGATAAGGCCCGCCGCTCTTGTCGATCACGCGCTCGAAATAGCCGAAATATTTAGGCGCCCGCTCGTCGAGAAACCCGGCAACGTAGCGTTTCGCTTCCGGCTTCTGGTCCTCGTAATAAAGCCCGGTGCCGACCGGGTGATGCGTGTCGTGAATTTCCTTGACGAAATCGGTCACCGTCAGTTGCAGGGCGTTGAGCCACAGCCGCTGCCCCTCGTCCTTCGGCGCAAGACCAAGGCGCGGCCCGAGATAGAACAGAATGTTCGCGACCTGGGCGATGACAATTCTGCCGGATTTGAGAAACGGCGGCGCGAAAGGCGGCTTCTTCTCGGCCGCCCCTTTCATCATCGCCATCATCTTGTCCATGCCGCCTGTGCCGCGCGCGACGTCGTCGTAAGCCGCGCCAGAGTCTTCCAGCGCCAGCCGCACGAATTCGCCGCGCCCCTGAATGCCCGGCCAGTAGAAAAGTTGGTAACGCATGCCCTTTGCCCCCCGCGCGACATAGCACAGCCCGCCAATAGATTGTCACAAACCGGGCCTAAACTCTTCCCCTCTCAACTTCAGAGGAGCCCGCCATGCGCGCCATCGTCGCCTTGCCCATCGCCGCTTTCGTCCTCATGGCGCCTGCCGGCGCGCAAACGATTTATCCGCTGGACCGCGCCGACATTCTGGCCGCCGCGCGCTTCGATTTCAAAGTCGAATTTCCCGGCCTGCAAAAGCCGGACGCCGTATCCGTCACCATCAACGGCGAACCCTATGCAAAGGTTCTCGGGCGCCCCGCGCAATTCGTCGAGCGCGAGGACGGCAAGGACCAGTCGGCCTTGATCCTGCGCGACGTCACGCTCAAGCCCGGCACTTATAAAGTGCAGGCAGGCAGCGCCGCGGTCACCTGGAATGTCTATGCGACCGGCCCGCGCCAGGCCAGAAACGTCATCCTGTTCATCGGCGACGGCCTGTCGCCGGCGCACCGCATCGGCGCCCGCCTGCTGTCCAAGGGCATCGCCGAGGGCAAGAGCCTCGGCAAGCTCGACATCGACGACATGCCGCATATGGCGCTGGTCGCCACCGCCGGCAGCGACTCGATCATTACCGACTCGGCCAATTCGGCCAGCGCCTACGCGACCGGCCACAAGAGCGCCGTCAACGCCATGGGCGTCTATGCCGACCGCACCGCGAACCCGTTCGACGATCCGAAGGTCGAGACCATCGGCGAGCTGGTCAAGCGTCACAATATGGCGCTTGGCATCGTCACCAACACCGAATCGCAGGACGCGACGCCGGCGGCGATGGCAACGCATACGCGGCGGCGCGCCAGTTACGACCAGATCGTCGAGCAGTATTTCGACATCAAGCCGGATGTTTTGATGGGCGGCGGGCTGGCCAATTTCCTGCCCGGCAAAGCCGATGGGTCGAAGCGCAAGGACGAGACCGACTATCTCGGCAAGTTCAGGGACGCCGGCTACCGCTACGCCTCCACTGCCACAGAGCTTGCCGCCGCAGGCAGCGATGCCGCGACCGGCAAGCTGCTCGGCCTGTTCGCGCTCGGCAACATGGACGGCGTCCTCGATCGTAAATTCCTCAAAGGCGGCTCAGTCAAGAAATTCCCCGACCAGCCGGACCTCACCGATCAGGTCAAGACATCGCTGAACCTGCTGTCGAAAAATCCGAACGGCTTTTTCCTGATGGTCGAATCCGGCCTGATCGACAAATACGCGCACGCGCTCGATTTCGACCGCGCCGTTTACGACACCATCATGCTCGACAATGCCGTGCGCCAGACCAGGGAATGGGCGAAAGCGCGCGGCGACGACACGCTCATTCTCGTTGTCTCCGATCACAACCACCCGAACAGCCTGATCGGCACGATCAATGACGACATGAAGACGACGCCCAATGTGCCGATGCGCGAGCGCGTCGGCACTTACGAGAAGGCCGGCTTCCCGAATTATCCGGCGCCCGATGCCGACGGCTATCCCAACCGTGTCGACGTCAGCCGCCGCATCGCCATCTTCTCGGCCGCCGCGCCCGACTATTACGAAACCTTCCGCCCCAAGCTCGACAATCCGAACCTGCCGGCGGTCGAGGGCAAGGAAAAAGGCGTCTACGTCGCCAACGAGCAATACAAGGACGTACCAGGCGCCATGCTGCGCTTCGGCAACCTGCCGGCGATGATGAATGCCAGCGTCCATTCCGGCGAGGACGTTATCCTCACCGCCACCGGCCCGGGTTCCGAGCGCGTGCATGGCTCGATGGACAACACCGAAGTGTTCCGCGTGATGGTCGAAGCGCTTGGGTTAGGTAACGGTGAGTAGCGCATGATCCCGAAAAAGCCTGCCCCCGACTTGATCGGGGGTGGGAACCGGTTTTCGGATAAGATCATGCGCAAATAATAAAAGGACTAACCCTTGACCAGCCGCACCGGGTGGTCGCCGTTCGGCGGCCGCGCGCCGACCACCCGGTTGCGGCCTTGCGCCTTGGCTTCGTAGAGCCTTTTGTCGGCCACCTCGAACAGCCGGTCGTAGCCGGAAGCGTCGCTGGCGCAGCAGGCGACACCGATGCTGGCGGTTACCCGCCCGCTCGGCTCGGCGCCGGGCAAGGCGGCGATGGCGCGGCGAATGCGCTCGGCCAGTGCGTTGGCTTCGTCGCCGGCGATGCCGTCGGCGAGAACGACGAATTCCTCGCCGCCGAAGCGGTAGGTAAAATCCGAAACCCGCGCCGCCGTCATGATTTCCGCGGCGATGCGCTTGAGCATGATGTCGCCGGCGGCATGGCCGAAACGGTCGTTGAACGCCTTGAAGTGATCGATGTCGAGCAGCAGCAGCGCCAGCGGCCGGCCGGCGGCGGCGGCATTCTCGACGGCGCGGCGGCCGTAGGATTCAAGCGAATGGCGGTCGAGCGCGCCGGTCAGCGCGTCGCAGCCGGTGCGCGCCAGAAGGTCCTCGTAGCGCTCGCGATAGGTCAGGGTATCGAACACATCGGCGATGCGCGGCGCGATGCGGCGGCCGAGCGGCCGTTCGAAATACTTCAGATAGCCGGTCGCCAGCATGCCATAGACCGCGACCGCGCCCATCTTGGCGGCCCAGCCGCCGAACAGCACCGGCAGGCCGGCCCCGGTCAGCAGATGCAGGCCGGCGAAGAACGCCGCCTGATCGAACGTCAGCACCAGAGCCGCGCTGACCATCAGGCGCGGGAATAGATGATCGCCGAACCAGGCGCGCGAACGCTCGTACAGCAGAATGATGATGATGCAATCGAAGAACAGCACCGCCGTACCCCACACCATCAAGCCGCCCATCTCGTTGAGAAAGCCGAAATCGGCGGCGCGGTCGGCGCCGAGCGGAATAGCCAGATGCTGGCGCATGACGAAGGCGAGCGCGAACAGGAGTACATTGCCGATCAGCAAACCGTAGATCGGCTGGCGCACCACCACCGCGTCCTCGCGGATATAGAGCAGCAACAGCAGCATCAGCTTGCCGGTGAACAGCACGGTCGAACCCGGCGACGTGACGATGCCGAACGGCAGCGCGACGTAGAGAATGCTGGCCAGATAGGTTTCGAGGAAATGCATGACGCCGAGCGCGCAGAAAAAAGCGCCGAGCCCGATGCGGGCGCGGGCGCGCAGCAACACGGCGAGCGCGGCGAAATAAATGAGGCCGTCGCCAATCAGCAGGAAAAGGTTGTCGACCTCGGGATAGAAGATAGCCATCAGGCCTTTGCCCCGCGCGCTTTTCAAATCGCAGCAGACTGCGACCTTACGATATCGATGTCGAAGCGGGAAGCGGTAGCGTTTTTACTGCCAGCGCTGCGCCATCCACCGATCGTGCGACTAAAATTTCAGCAAGAATAGAAAAGCCGGCGAAATTCGCCGGCTCTTCTTGCGCAGGTTATGCCGAAAGCTGCTTTTTATAGCAGGCGCGCCTCAGTTGCTGGCGAAGCAGTACAGCAGGCCGTCGCCGCCGGTGCTTTTCAGATTGTCCTGGGTGCAGCCACCGCGCGTGACATGCGACGCGTTCCATGACAGCGAGGGCGGAGTGGTATCGAGCCCGGTGCGGTCGGAATGGCCAAGCATCGCCGAGCCTTCTGTGCCGCTCGTCCAGTTCTTGCAGGTCATGTCCTTGTCGGGCGAAAACGCGGTGCCGTCGGCCTGCGAGCCGGTGAGGATGTCGTGCCGGTTCGGCGTGTCGCCACGGCCATTGATGACGTCGCCTTTTTCCGACAGCGCGGTCTGCTTGGTCAGGTTGTTGGTGCCGTGCAACTCGGCGACATCCTTGGCGACCGTCACGCCCTTGGCATTGACCCAGGGACCCTTGCCGATGCGGTCGCGCGCATTCACCGCGCCGGCCCCTTGCGTCGACAGATAGGCGCGCCAGGTCTTGGCCCCGGCGCCCGCCGACGTTGCAAGTTTCTGGCAATGCGCATCGGCGCCGGCAAGCCCGCCAAGGTCGGCGCCCTTGCCCGGACCGGCGCTGGTGACAAAGAATGTCATATTGGCTTGTTGCGCAGCGGCCGGCGCGGCGGCGCCGCAGGTCAAAAGGATCGCGGTCAGGGTCAGGCTCAGGCTCAGGCGTGCGTTCATAAGGAAATCTCCCGGCAGTGACGCGGCTTTAGCGCCGCGTTGTCTGAAGGGCATAACCCCGGCGCACGCCTTCATATTCCGCCGGACGGCCGCGCATTTTGTCGCGGGCCTGATCCGCCGCCAAACAAAAAGCCCGGCGTCGCCGCCGGGCTTTTGCAACTTTAATCGACTGCGCTCGGCTCACGCCGGCTGCAGATTGCCCGCCGCCTGCTTGCCGCGCTCGGTGACGATCTCGAAGCTGATCTTCTGGCCTTCGGCCAGTGAACGCATGCCGGCCTTCTCCACCGCCGAGATGTGTACGAACACATCCTTGGAGCCATCGTCCGGCTGGATAAAACCGAAACCTTTTTGGGTATTGAAGAACTTCACAGTTCCGACGGGCATCGTAGTTCCTTTCGCGTTGAACGCCGGCGCGCTCATCGCTCCGGCGGCAACATCCGTTTTTTGGGGGTCACTTGGAGCGCAGCCCAAAACCGGGAGGCTTGGCGAGCAAGGTGAGGCCGAAAACCAGGTTGCGGCGGGCCACTTAAACGGAATTCGCAGCAACGTCAACGCCAGGCCGGGACCGCCAACGCCGTCAAACCCGGGGCGGAGCCCGTAAATTGCGATTTCGGCCCGATTTGTCCGGCGATCTGCGGCAACATGTCATGCCAATCCACTTTATGAATTGGTAACGCGGCTGCCGCTATAGTCGGCGGACGCCGGCCGCAAGGATTAACAAACGCTTAACGCGCGGTCCTCCCTGACCCCCCTTCCCTGGTCCGGACCCCGATGCAAAAAGACAAACGACGATCGCGCCGGCGCACCATGCGCTACCACGCGATCCTGGTTCTGGCGCCCGACACGATGCGCGACTGCAGCCTGTCCGACATTTCCGACACCGGCGCGCGCATCTCTGTCGAAGCCGCTGATGAACTTCCCGACCGCTTTACCTTACTGCTGTCGGGCAACGGCGCCCCGCAACGGACCTGCCGCGTGGTCTGGCGCCAGCCGAACCAGATCGGCGTCGATTTCGAGCGGCGCCTGCCGCCGCAGGAGCGCGTTGGTCTGGTGCCGCAAATGGACGCCGACTACTTCGACGACGCCGACGTGCCGGCCAACTCGTCATCCGACTAGCGAAAAGGCGCCGCCCGTTTCCGGACGACGCCTTTGCAGGCTTGTCATAGCAGGCGGGGCGACTAGCCCTGCTGGATCGCCGACAGCAACCAGGCGCCGCCGCGCGAGCGCATGAAGGTCCACAATTCGGTCACCTCGCCGGGCTGGCCGCCGTCGACCGTGCGGCCGCTGGCGCGCTCAACCGTGGTGTCGGTCAGCGCGAAGCGCATGGCGACGGTCGCGTAGTCGTGACCGTTCTCGCGCCAGGCTTCCGACAGGTCTCCCTGCAACAGCTTGACGTCGGTGACGCGGTTGATGACGCCTTGGCTGGCATTGTCGGCCAGTTCCTCGGCAAAGTAGGACACCATCTCCGGCGTCGCCTTGCCGCGCAGCGCCGCCAGGTCCTCGGCCGAATAGGCCGCCTGCACGTCGGCGAGTAATTGCTCGAAGGCATCGTAGTCCGCCTTGTCCAGCGTCACCGGCTCGTTCGCAGGAGTAGCCGG
Source organism: Bradyrhizobiaceae bacterium (assembly GCA_947479905.1). GTDB lineage: Bacteria > Pseudomonadota > Alphaproteobacteria > Rhizobiales > Xanthobacteraceae > Pseudolabrys. The sequence continues at coordinate 8,734 of CANKBJ010000048.1, read as the reverse complement.
CGAACCGCCGCCAAACATCGAGCCCAGCCCACCGAAAGCCTGTGCGCTGGGACCGGATGCGGCACCCGGGGTCGGCCCTGCCGACTGCATGGCGAGCGAGGACGCATTGCGGCGCTGCCACCAGGCAAAGGCCAAACGCGCGACGATGACGACCAGGACGATCTGGAACACCAGCCCGAGGATCGAGGCAAAGCCGCCCATCCCGCCCATGAAGCCGTGGCCGAACAGCATGCCGAACAGGCCGGCGCCGATGAAGCCGGCAGCCAGGCCGCCGAGCATGCCGCCACCGAACAGGCCGCCGCCCAGGAGACCCGGACGGGCCGCCTGCCCGGCAGCGCCGGTGGTCGCGGCATTCGGCTGCGTCGCCGAACGCTGGATCGGCGCGGCGGTGTTGGGCGCCGTTGGCGTCGCGCGCGGCGCGGAGAAGGTGCTCCCGCCCCGGCTACCCATGGAGCCGCCGCGACCGGCGCGGGCATCCGCGTGATCGGCCGCAACGAAAATGAAAACAGTCGCGATTGCTGCAAGCGCAATCAGCCAGCGATGGCGAATCATGGTCTTGGTATCCTCCCGGCCTAATGGCGAAGAGAGAATAGGTGCGCGGCGGGCAATTTGTAAGGGGCGGAACGCGGTGCGCTGCTAAGCCGCAGGCGGCGATTTCTCGCCAATTTCACACAAAAGTCATAGGCGCGGCCCGGAACAATGCCGCCTGCGCGCGACTTCTCTCCATGTTCGGCATCGTGGGAGACGGCGCATATGAAACGTGTATTGGCATTGGCGCTGATTGCGTGCGGCTCCGTTGCGGCAGTCTTGCCGGCGGCGGCAAGCCTGACGCCGTTTCAACAACTCCCGTTCGACCGGCCCGATGTCGTCTCGCTGCATATCGGACCGGCAGCGGCGATGCTGGAACGCACTTACTTCCAGGGGCAACCGCCGGCGGCCGATCGGCGCGTTCCCGCCTGCACCGCGCAGATGATCCTGTTCGATAAAATGCGTCTGGCGCAGGCCTGCCACTAGGCCGACGTTTGTCGCGGCGCGAGAATTTCAACGCGGCAATTCGATCCGGGCGCGTAGCCCACCGCCCGCCCTGTTGCTGAGGGTCAGCGTGCCGCGTTGCGCCTGTACGATCGATTGCGCGATTGCCAGACCGAGGCCAACGCCACCCGTCTCCCGGCTTCGGGATTCTTCAAGACGATAGAACGGATCGAAGACGCGGGTGAGATATTGTTCGGGAATCCCCGGACCTTCATCGTCAATCATAATCGCTATCGCCTCCGGAGTCGCTCGGACCGAAACGCTGGCGGCCTTGCCATACTTGACCGCGTTGTCGATCAGGTTGCGGACCGCTCGCTTCAGGGCCTCAGCCCGGCATTCGCTCACAGTCGGTTCGCTCGTCAGCATTTTAACGGGCATGCCGGCGTCGGCCATGTCATCGACCGTGCTCTCGACAAGCGCTGCTATATCCGTGGAGCGCCGCGTCTCCGTCGCCGCTTCGTCGCGGGCAAATTGCAGCGTCGCGCCGATCATCGAATCCATCTCGGCGACGGTCGCCAGCATCTTGTCACGCTCCTGCTGGTTGTCGACGTTTTCAAGGCGCAGGCGCAGCAACGTCAAAGGTGTCCGCAGATCGTGCGAGATGGCCGCCAGCATGCTTGTCCGGCTTTCGATCAGGCCGCGCAGTCTTGCCTGCATGGTGTTGAATGCGCGGGCGGCCTGTCGTGTTTCGACCGAGCCCGTTTCCGGCAATGGCGGCGCATTGAGATCGTTGCCGAGACGTTCGGCCGCTGCCGACACCGCGGCAAGCGGCGCCGTGACGCGCCGCACCGCCCACAACGACGCGCCAAAAATGACGATCGCCATGATTGCCATCGACAGAAAAAACTGGCGCGAAAAGCTCGAACCGCTTTCGGGGAGCGCCGTCGCGAAGGATAGCCATTGGCCATTGGCCAAGGGAACCGCGACCTGCAGATCACGGAAACCGCCGAAACCGCCGAAGCCGCCAAAGCCATGCATCATTGGACCGGCCCCCATCATAGGGCCCCTGCCGCCGAACATCGAATGGTCCGGCAGCGATGCCGCGACCCGCGGCTGCCGGTCCGGCGTGAGCGAAAGCTGGTCGGCAAGAAACTCCTTGATGGCCTGAGCAACCGCGACGTCATCGTCGTTCGGGGTGATCGCCGGCGGCTGGCTCGAGAGCAGGATGCGAAAGGTCGGATCGCTCAGCCCGGCAACGATGCGCTCGCGGCCTTCACGCGGCGTGTCCTCGACCAGCCTGCTGAGATTGGTTATGCGCTGAGCCGCCGCCAGGCCGCCGACGGCGCGCACGGCCTGCTCGCGGTCCAGCGTGTAAATCCACGAGCCGACGAGCAGCGACACGATCAAACCCGCGCCCAAAACCAGCAAGGTTTGGCCGAACAAACTCTGGGGCAAAAGCCGGTTCATTTGCGGACCACCGCGGGCGTCAACATGTAGCCGCCGCCCCATACCGTCTTGATGAGCTGCGGATCGCCGGGATCGCGTTCGAGTTTCTTGCGCAGGCGGCTCACCTGGGTGTCGATGCTGCGGTCGAGTCCCGCCGAGGAACGGCCCCGCGCCAGATCGAGCAATTGGTCGCGATTGAGCACACGCTGCGGCCGCTCAACCAGCGCAACCAGCAGGTCGTACTCGCCGGTGCTCAGCGGCACCGTAACTCCGTCATCGCGCAGCAGTGCGCGTGCGCCGGTATCCAGACTCCAGCGGTCGAAATGGAAACTCTGCGGCTGCGGCGCGACGTCATCCGCTTTTCCCGGGCTGCGCCGCAGGACGGCTTTGATCCGCGCGATCAGTTCGCGGCTGCCGAAAGGCTTTGCAAGATAATCGTCGGCACCCATCTCCAGACCGATGACGCGGTCGATCTCCTCGCCTTTCGCCGTCAGCATGATGATCGGGATGTTCGATTCAGCGCGAAGCGCCCGGCACAGCGATAAGCCGTCCTCGCCCGGCAGCATCAGATCGAGCAGGATGAGGTCGATCCGGGCGTCGGTCAGGACCTTGCGCATGGCGCGTCCGTCCGCCGCCACGCTGACCCGGAATCCCTCTTTCGTCAGGGCGCGTGAAACCAGTTCGCGAATTTCGCGATGGTCGTCGACGATCAGGATGTGCGGTCCGTCTTGCATGCCGGCAATATAGACCAATGCCCGCGGCAGGTTCGGCGGAATATGTGTCGAATTGTGTCTGCCGCCGCGTCTGACAAACAGCGTCGCAAAAAAACCCGATCCTGAAAAACTTGGGTCAAGTCCGCCCTGTCCTGTGGCCACAAGCAACGGAGCCTCTGTTGCGCAACCATTGGGGTTTCAGATGAAAAAGAAGACATGGATTATCGGCGGTATCGCCGCCGCCACCTTGCTGGTCGGCGGCTGGGCCTACGCGCAGTCAGGCGGCCATGGCCACGGCGGCTTCGGGCCTGGCTTCATGCAGGGCCAGGGTCCTGGCGGTATGGGCCAAGGCCGCAGCGGCTTTGGCGGCATGATGGGTATGCGCGGTCAGATGGGCGGCGGTATGATGGCCATGATGATGGGCGGCAACGCCACCATGGACGAGCGTAGTGACATTCATGGCCTGCTCTTCAACCATGACCGCATCAAGCGCAGCGTGACAAATCTCCCGGACGGCATTCGCACGGTCACGGAATCGGACGATCCCGAGGTGGCCGCGACGATCAAGAAGCACGTCGCCGAGATGGGAAGGCGGGTCGAAGAAGGACGTGACCCGGGCCTGCCGATCGAGAGCCCGGCGCTGCACGCGATCTTCCGCGACAAGGACAAGATCAAGACCACCTATGAGGCGACCGAAAAGGGCGTCGTCGTCGTCCAGACGTCGGCCGACGCGGCCGCCGTCAAAGCTCTCCAGGATCACGCCGCCGAAGTGACCGATCTTGCCCGGCGCGGCATGGTCGCAGCGCAGGAAGCCATGATGAAGAACGGCGGGATGATGGGCCGCGGCATGCACGACGCCATGGCCGGACACCAACATCAAGACTAATTCCGGAAAAAACGCCGCACGCGAATTTTATGTCGCGTGCGGCCCGGCATTTGCAGCCCAGCTCAATCGCGCTCATGCAATCGTGGCCCGCCGCTATTGCGGCGTGCCGGCCAATGTCTCTTTCACGATCGCCACCAGTTGCTTGAGCGTGAACGGCTTGGCGAGGAAGGCGTATTGCTCGTTGGTCGGCAGGTTTTTGGCGAAAGCCTCCTCGGCATAGCCCGAGACGAAAATGATCTTCACGTTGGCATCGCGCGCGCGCAATTCGCGCAGCAGCGTCGGCCCGTCCATTTCCGGCATCACCACATCCGACACCACGAGGTCGACATGGCCCTTCTCGGCCAGCACTTCGAGCGCCTCGACGCCGTTGCCGGCTTCCAGCACGGTGTAGCCGCGCGAACTCAGGCCCCGCGCATTGAGCGCACGCAAGCCTTCCTCGTCCTCCACCAGTAGAATGACGCCCTGCCCGGTCAGATCGTGGGCGACAGACTTCGCCAGATTGGCGGCGGCGGTGGCGGCATTGTCGAGCGCGGCGGTGACCGGCGCCACTTGATCCTCAACGCCCGGAATGTGCCGCGGCAGGAAGATGCGGAACGCGGTGCGGCCCGGCGCCGAGTCGGCATAGACGAAGCCGCCGGTCTGCTTGACGATGCCATAGACGGTCGACAAACCGAGGCCCGTACCTTTGCCGACCTCCTTGGTCGAAAAGAAGGGCTCGAAAATTTTCTCGATAATGTCGGGCGGAATGCCGGTGCCGGTGTCGCTGACCTCGACCAGCACATAGTCGGCTGTCGGCATGCCCTTGTAGCCGAACTTGGCGCAATCGGCGGCCGTCACATTGGCGGTGCGCACCGTCAGCTTGCCGCCGTCCGGCATGGCGTCGCGCGCATTGACGGCGAGATTGACGATCACCTGCTCGAACTGGGAAATGTCGACTTTGACCGGCCACATGTCGCGGCCGTGCACGACGTCGAGCGTCACTTTCTCGCCAATCAGGCGTTTGAGCAGCATGCCGAGATCGCTGAGCGCCTCGCCGAGATCGAGTACCTGCGGCCGCAAGGTCTGCTTGCGTGAGAAGGCCAGCAACTGCCGCACCAAAGCCGCGGCGCGGTTGGCGTTCTGCTTGATCTGGATGATATCCTGGAACGACGGATCGGTCGGCTTGTGCGCGCTCAACAGGAAATCTGTCGCCATCATGATGGCCGAGAGCACGTTGTTGAAGTCGTGCGCGATGCCGCCGGCGAGCTGGCCGACCGACTCCATCTTCTGCTGCTGATAGACCCGGTTCTCCAGCGTGCGCTGCGTCGTGGTCTCCAGCGCATAGACGATGGCCGCCTCACCGTCGCGGTCTTCTTCCTCGATCGCCGAGACGAAGAACGTCGCCCAGCGCTCATCCGTGCCTGCGAGCGCGGCCTCGACCGGCGCGATATCGCCCTGCCCCGATGCCGCCTTGGCGATCGCCGCCTCGAGCGCCGGCCGGTCGCGTTCGGCCACCACCGCGAGAATCGACCGGCCGCCCGACAGCAGCCCTTCAAAGGCCGACGCAAAACGCGCATTGCTGCGGGCAATGCCGCCGGCCTTGTCGACGGTGGCAATCGCCATCGGCGTATTCTGGAAAAAGCGCATGAAGCGCACTTCCGCCGCGCGCTGCGGATCGGTACCGTCGTCGCGCGCCCGATTGAGCACCAGAGTGCGCGATACGCCCGGTTCGCCGTCGGCGCCGAACGCGACTTTATGAAACAGCCGCACCGGCACCGGCTTGCCGGAGCGCGTACGCAGATCGAGATCGAGTACCTCGGTCTTGACGTCGCCGGGCGCGGCATTGAACGTCGTCAACAGCGCCGCGCCTTCGCCGGCGACGATATCGGTCAGCCGCAGCGAACCGGCGCCGACCTGCGCCAGATCGTGATCGAGCCAAGTCGCCAATGTCGCGTTCAGATAAATAATGTCGCCGACGGCATCGACCGAGAAGAAGCCGGCCGGCGCGTGGTCGAGATAGTCGATGGCGTGCTGCAATTCCTGGAACACATTCTCCTGACGTTCGCGTTCGCGCGTCACGTCGGCGATCGACCAGACCGTCATTTTGGAATCGTGCTTGCCGGCCCCGAGCGGCCGCACCCGCAGGCGCAGCCAGCGCGCCGGCTCGCCGCTCGGACGGGCAATGCGCACCTCTTCCATCAGCCGGCGCTGCTCGCGCGCCGCCTTGAGCAGGCGATAGATCGATTCCGAAACGTCGGGGTCGCCGATGAACACCCGCTCGATCGGCCGGACATCCTGACCGTCGGCCGCGCCGATCAGATCGAGATAGGTGGCGTTGGCGTAGAACACGCGTCCCGCCTGGTCGGTGACCAGAATTCCGTCGAATGCATTGTCGACCACCGCCTTCAACAGCGGATTGCCGTGATCCTGGGCGGTCAGGCGCACGATCCCGGATGCGGTGGCAAACAGCGCGAAGACGCCGATCGTGCCCAGCACCGCCAGCAGCGCCATAATGTAGGTCTCGGCGTATTCCGGCCCGATATAGATGAGGCCGGCGGCGGCGCAGATCAGCAGCAGCGCGATCAACAGCACCATGCCGACCGAGCCCGAGCGCGGCGCGCTCTGGCTCTTGTCGAACGCACGCCGCCCGGACGCGAGCGCCGGTCCGTCGCTGCGTTCTGAGGCTTTTCGCGGGGCTGCCGGGTCCTTTACCGGGGCTTTTGCAAGATCTTGGCCTGCCATGACTCTTTCAGTGCCTTAAGCCGCCCCATCGGCGCAAGGGCAAAGCCCCGCCATCCCGGTCTTTGCCCCCATTTTGGGAGGCTTTGCCATTTTTAGCCGCTATCTGTGGACCAACCGATCTCGGGTTTACCCGAGATCGGCATTATATCTGGTGCAGGTCGGCTATGGCCGACCTACACGCCGCAGTTTCATGACATAGCTAATGACTTCGGCGACCGCCTTGTAGTGTTCGGCCGGGATCGGCTCGTCGATCTCGACGGTGGCGTGCAGCGCGCGGGCCAGCGGCGGGTTTTCGACGATCGGAATGCCGTGCTGGCCGCCGACCTCGCGGATTTTCAGGGCGATGGCGTCCATGCCCTTGGCGACGCAGATCGGCGCCTCCATGCCGCGCTCATATTGCAAGGCGATGGCGTAGTGCGTCGGGTTGGTGATGATGACCGAGGCCTTGGGCACCGCCGCCATCATGCGCTTGCGCGAGCGCTGCTGGCGCAGGTTTCGCAGTTTGCCCTTGATGGTCGGGTCGCCTTCGGTCTGCTTGAACTCTTCTTTGAGTTCCTGCAGCGACATCTTCTGCTTGCCGAACCAGGTACGGTACTGGAAAAAATAATCGGCCGCCGCGACAACGCCGAGCAGCGCCACCACCGCGCCCATCAGCTTGAGCGCCAGCACCTGCGTGAACGGCAACAGCGCCATCGGGTCGGTGCGGATCAATCCTTCCATTCGGTCCTGCTCGGGCCACATCAACGCCACCATCACGGCGCCGAGCAGCAGCAGCTTGGCGATGCCCTTGGCGAAATTGGCCAGCGACTGCTTCGAGAACAGCCGCTTGAAGCCGGCGAGCGGCGAGACCTTGGAGAATTTCGGCGACAATCCCTCGGTGGTCCACACCAGGCGATGCTGCACCAGATTGCCGACCAGCGCGGCAATGGTCAGCACCAGGAATGGCATCGCCAAAGCGGCGATCAGTTCGAGACCGATCTTCTGGAACAGTCCCGGCAGCGCCGGGCCGTCGATGTTGATCCGGTAGGAGTTGGCGATCAGGCCGCGCAACGTCGTGGTCAGGCCGTCGCTCATGCTGCCGGCAAAGGTCATCAGCACCAGAGTGCCGCCGGCGACGATGAACCAGTTGTTGACTTCCTGACTCTTGACGACGTCGCCCTTCAATAGCGCATCGTCCAACTTTTTTTGTGTTGGGTCTTCTGTTTTGTCGGTTGAGTCGGATTCGTCCGCCATGGCTTGTTTCCGCTACCGCCTTGGCGCCATGTCGTGCAGCACGCCTTCGACATAGCCGGTGAACGTGCCCATCATGGCGCCGATCACGGCCAGCAGCAGCAGCAGGCCGAGCAGAATGGACAAAGGCAGGCCGATGAAGAACACCTGCATCTGCGGCATCAGGCGCGACAGCACGCCGAGACCTAGATTGAACAGCAGGCCGAACACCAGAAACGGCGCCGACAATTGAATGCCGATCTTGAACGAGCCGGCGATCACCATTGTGATGTGTTTTGCCATGTCGCCGACGATCGGCACCTCGCCCGGCGCGAAAATATAATAGCTGTCGTTAAGCGCCGCGATCACCATGTGGTGCATGTCGGTGGCGAAGATCAGCGTGACGCCGAGCACAGCGAGGAAATTGCCGACCAGCAGGCCCTGTTGGTTCTGCGTCGGGTCGACCGCGGTGACGAAGCCCAGGCCCAATTGCTGGGCGATCACCGAGCCCGCCACCTGCAAACCGGAAATCGCCAGCCGCGCCGTCAGGCCAAGCACCGCGCCGATCAGGATTTCCTGGAACAGCATCATGATGACGGGCCCGAGCGCGGTCAGCGTGATGGTATAGGCGGCCTGATGCGCCGGCAGCAGGATGGCGGTCAGCATCAGCGCGATGGTCAGCCGCACGCGCGCCGGCATGTTCATTTCGCCGATGCCGGGCATCATCATCACCATGGTACCGACGCGCGCGAAGGTCAGCATGAACGCCGCCGCCAGCATCGGTAAC
>CANKBJ010000047.1 GCA_947479905.1 Bradyrhizobiaceae bacterium | reverse complement strand
CAGGGCGAACGGGTCGAGCCGCGGTGGACGGCTCGACCCGGCGGAACATCCGCCACTTCGCATTTGACGCCTCAAACTCTCCCTCGCCAGGCTTATGTGCCCAGTCGATACGGGAGATGATGCGCGCGCCGGATCGAAAAGCGCTTAAAGTTCGCGGTTAATCGGCGTTAGCAAAGCGCGCTTCGTGCGCCATGATTGACGCGGCGTTGCCAACCATGATTGACGAGGTGTTGATAAGCGCCGGTAAAATGTCGGCATTGGCGGTTGCGGCCGCCGCGCCCCGACGCCATTTGATAGGAATATCGCGCGACTCCGCTACACTGCGCCCGTCCCGCTGCCATGAAAGTTTTCAATTACCATGCTCGCTCCCGCCGCCTCCCTGTTCGACCAGTCCGCCCTCACCGACCGCGCCGAGCGCCTCGTTAAAGCGGCGCTCGCCGCCGGCGCTGACAGCGCCGACGCGGTCGCCGTGCGCGGCCTATCGCAGTCGATCGAGGTGCGCGACGGCGCGGTCGAGGAGAGCGAAAGTTCGGAGGGCGACGATCTCGGCCTGCGCGTGCTGGTCGGCCGCCGCCAGGCGGTGGTCTCCACCAACGACATGTCCGGCGACGGCTCCAAGATGCTGGCCGAACGCGCGGTGGCGATGGCCCGCGTCGCCTCGGAAGACAAATATGCCGGGCTGGCCGACGTTTCGCAGCTGGCCAAATCGTTTCCCGAGCTCGATCTGATCGACCGCGGTCTGCCGAGCGTGCAACAACTGGAACAGATGGCGCGCGCGGCGGAAGCAGCCGGCCTTTCAGTCAAAGGCATCAGCAAATCGGGCGGCGCCTCGGCCTCGGCCGGCATTGGCGGCATGGTGCTGGTGACCAGCCACGGCTTTCGCGGCGCCTATCTCGGCTCCAGCCACGGCGTATCGATGACGGCAATCGCCGGCGAAGGCACCGGCATGGAGCGCGACTACGATTATTCTTCCGTTCGACACGCCTCCGATCTGGAAAGCCCGGACAAAATCGGCCGCACCGCGGGCCTGCGCGCCATCGAGCGGCTCAATCCGCGCAAGGTGACGACGCGCAAGGTGCCGGTGGTGTTCGATCCGCGCGTCGCCAACTCGCTGGTGTCGCATCTGGCCAGCGCCGTCAACGGCGCCTCGATCGCCCGCAAGACCAGCTTCCTGCGCGAGAAGATGGGGACGAAACTGTTCGCCGACGGCATCCGCATCGTCGACGACCCGCATCGTCTGCGCGGCCTGCGCTCGCATCCGTTCGACGGCGAAGGCGTCGCCGGCAAGAAACTGGCGCTGGTCGATGACGGCGTGCTGATGTCATGGATTCTCGATTGCGGCACCGCGCGCGAACTCGGCCTGACGACGACGGGCCATGCCTCGCGCGGCGTGTCGTCATCGCCGTCGCCGAGCGCGTCGAACCTGCATCTGGAAGCGGGCACGATGACGCCGGCTGAACTGATCGCCGACATCAAGGACGGCTTCTACGTCACCGACCTGATTGGCTCGGGCGTCAACATGGTGACCGGCGATTACAGCCGCGGCGCATCCGGTTTCTGGATCGAGAACGGCCAGCGCACTTACGCGGTGAGCGAAGTCACCATCGCCGGTCATCTCAACGATATTTTCAGCAGCATGACGCCGGCCAACGACCTCACCTTCAAATACGGCATCAATGCCCCGACCGTGCGGCTGGAGGGGTTGACCGTTGCCGGGCAATGATCCGATCCAGATGCGCGACGCGCTCGAGATCGTCATGCGCGAGGCCGGCGAACTGGCGCGGGTCACCTCGCGCGGCGAATTCAAACGCTGGACCAAAGGCGCCGACCATTCGCCGGTCAGCGAAGGCGACATCGCCGTCAACAATTTCCTGCGCGCGCGGCTCGGCACATTGGCGCCGCAAGCCGGCTGGCTATCGGAGGAGACCGAGGACGACGTTGCCGGCCGCGATGTGCAACGCGCCTGGATCGTCGATCCGATCGACGGCACGCGCGCCTATATCGCCGGCAAGCCGGACTGGACGATTTCGGTCGCGCTGGTCGAAGCCGGCCGCCCGCTGGTCGCCGCGCTTTATGCGCCGGTGACCGAGGAGATGTTCTTGGCCGTTGCCGGCGCCGGCGCCACGCTCAACGGTGCGCCGATGACGGCGAACGCAGGCGCGGGACTGGACGGCGCCAGACTGGCCGGGCCCAAGCGCTATCTCGACCGGCTGGCGGAACTGTCGCCCGGCACCTTGCCGCAGCCGAAGGTGCATTCGCTGGCGCTGCGGCTGACCCGCGTCGCCCATGGCGGGCTCGATCTGGCCATTGCTTCGCCGGGTAGCCATGACTGGGACCTTGCAGCCGCCGACCTTTTGGTGCACGAAGCCGGCGGTGCGATGACCGACCTGACCGGACGGCCGTTACGCTATAACCAGCCCCACACCGCGCACGGCGCCCTGATTGCCGCAGGGAGCGTCCGCCATGGTAGTGTTATTGACCTGATGCGCGGCCAACTGCCCGCGTTCGCTTAAGGCTCGGCGAGCGTCATGCCAAACCTCGTTCCAGGTCCATTGCCGGGACTTCCACGAAGGATAAATCCATGTCTCGACAAGCTTCGGCCGACAAGCCGGCCAAACAGTTGCTCCATCTCGTCATCGGCGGCGAACTGACCGACCTTTCCGGCACCGAATTCAAGGACCTCGACAAGGTCGAGATGGTCGGCGTCTATCCGAATTACGCCACCGCCTATGTGGCCTGGAAGGCAAAGGCGCAGCAGACAGTCGATAATGCCCATATGCGCTATTTCATCGTCCATTTGCACCGCCTGCTCGACCCGGATCATCCGGCCGCGAACAAGGGCTAGTGCGGCCCCGGATTGCGGCTGCCGAAGCGGGACAAGATATCCGTTTGGAAAAATGCTAGCCCTGTCATTGATTCAGTCCGGAATGAAGCGGTTCAAAAGCGGGGCCCGATGCCACTATTGAAGCGGATCCTCGCCTCGCCCGCATTCCTGTCAGCCGCCGGCTCTGTCGCGGCGGGATATCTGCGGCTAGTCTGGTATTCGAGCCGCCGGACGCTGGAACCTTCGGATTTCTACGAGACCTTCGAGACGCCGGCCATCGTCGCCATGTGGCACGGCCAGCATTTCCTGACGCCCTTCATCAAGCGCGCCGAACCGAAGTACCGCGCCAAGGTGATCATCTCGCGCCACCGCGACGGCGAACTCAATGCCCGGGCCGCCGAGAAGCTCGGCATCGGCACCATTCGCGGTTCCGGCTCGCACAGCGGCGACTTCCATCGCAAGGGCGGCGCCACCGCCTTCACCGCCATGCTTGATGCCCTGAAAGAGGAATACAATGTCGCGCTGACCGCCGACGTACCGAAAGTGTCGCGCGTCGCCGGCCTCGGCATCGTCAAGCTGGCGCAGCATTCCGGCCGGCCGATCTATCCGATCGCAGTCGCCTCGAGCCGCCGCATCGAGCTCAAGAACTGGGACCGCACCGCGATCAATCTGCCGTTCGGCCGCATCGCCATGGTCGGCGGCAATCCGATCAGCGTGGCGCGCGATTCCGACGACGCGACTTTGGAAGCCAAGCGGCTCGACGTCGAGCGGGAAATGAACCGGGTGACGGCGCGCGCCTATGCGATCGTCGACCGGACCGGGAATGCCCCGCCGTGAGCGCTCGCCTCACCGTCGTGTTGCGCGCTTACCGGCTGCTGGCGGCGGCGGCGGCGCCGCTTGCGCCCTTACTGTTGGCGCGCCGCCTCAAGCGCGGCAAGGAGAATGCCGCCCGGCTCAACGAACGGCGCGGCGATAGCCGGATCGCGCGGCCGCGCGGCGCGCTGGTCTGGCTGCACGCGGCCAGTGTCGGCGAACTGGCCAGCGCTTTGCCGCTGATTCACGCCATTGCGCGACGCGCCATCAATGTCCTGGTGACCACCGGCACCGTGACGTCGAGCGAACTGGCCGAGCAGCGGCTGCCGCAAGGCGTCATCCATCAATTCATCCCGCTTGACGCGCCGCGCTTCATGCGCCGCTTTCTCCAATGCTGGCAGCCGGATCTGGCGCTGTTCGTCGAATCCGATCTGTGGCCGAACATGATGATCGAGACCTCGCGGCGCAACGTGCCGATGATCCTGATCAACGGACGGCTGTCCGACAATTCGTTCCAGCGCTGGCGCCGTTTGCCGAAGACGATCGGCAACCTGTTGCAGCGTTTCGATCTGTGCCTTGCCGGGTCGGCCGATGACGCCGCGCGGCTCACTGAACTGGGCGCGCCGCGTGTGCTCACGAGCGGCAATCTCAAGCTCGACGTGCCGCCACCGCCGGCCGACGCCGAAAAATTCGCCGAACTAAAAGCGGCGATCGGCAACCGCCCGGTGATCGCCGCGACCTCGACGCATGCCGGCGAGGATGCCCTGGTGGTCGAGGCGCATGGCCGGCTGCGCGCCAATTTCCCCGGCCTGCTGACAATGATCGCGCCGCGCCATGCCGAGCGCGGCGCAAGCATTGCCGAAATCGCCCAGACCGCCGGGCTTAGCCCCGCCTTGCGCTCGCGCGGAGAATTGCCGAACCGCGCAACCGACATTTATGTTGCCGACACGATGGGCGAGCTCGGCCTGGTCTATCGGCTGGCGCCGGTGGTTTTTGTCGGCGGCTCGCTGGTGCGCCATGGTGGGCAAAATCCGATCGAGCCGGCCAAGCTGGGCGCCGCCATACTGCACGGGCCGTATGTCTGGAATTTCGCCGATATCTACCAGGCGCTCGACCAGGCGCAGGGCGCCGCCGAGGTTGCCGACGAAGACCGCCTGACAGCCGCGCTCGCGGCCATGCTCGCCGATCCGCAGGCGCGCGCGCGCAGCGCCGCCGCCGCGCGCCAAACCGTCGATGCGCTCGGCGGCGCGCTTGACCGCACCCTGCAATCGCTCGATCCTTATCTGATGCATCTGTTGCTGCCGCGGCGGGATCATCATGCGTGAGCCGGCCTTCTGGTGGCGCCACAAGGGCCTGGCGTCGGCCGCGCTGGCGCCGTTTGCAAAAATTTATGGTGCGATCGCCGAAAGCCGCATGGCCAAGACCGGAACGCGCGCCGGTCTGCCGGTGCTGTGCGTCGGCAATTTCACGCTCGGCGGCGCCGGCAAGACGCCGACGGCGATGAGGCTGGCCGCGTGGCTGCGCACCGCCGGCGAAACACCCTACTTCCTGACGCGCGGCTATGGCGGCAATGTCACCCGTCCCAGGCTGGTCAATGCGGAGACCGACGCGGCGCGTGTCGTCGGCGACGAAGCCTTGCTGCTGGCGCGGATCGCGCCGACTGTCGTCGCGCGCAACCGGGTCGTCGGCGCGGCTTTCGCCAAAGCCAAGGGCGCCAGCCTCGTCGTCATGGATGACGGGCTGCAGAATGCGTCGCTGGCCAAGGATTTCACCATCGCCGTCATCGACGGCGGGCGCGGCATCGGCAATGCGTGCGTGTTTCCGGCAGGTCCCTTGCGCGCGCCTTTGGCCGCGCAGCTCAAGCGCTGCGATGCGCTGCTGGTGATCGGCGACGACATCCACGCGCGCGACGCCGTCGCGCAAGCCGGCGCCTTGCCGGTCTTTCACGGACGGCTGGCGCCGGAGCCGGCCGCCGTGATTGCATTGCGCGCGCGCAAGGTGCTGGCCTTTGCCGGCATTGGCAACCCGGAAAAGTTTTTTACCACCGTCGAACAGGCCGGCATCACGATCGGCGCACGCCGCGCCTTCGCCGACCATCATCGCTACAGCGCCGAGGAAGCCGCCGAACTGGTGATGGCGGCAGAGCATGACATGCTGACCTTGCTGACAACCGAGAAAGATCATGCCCGCATGGCCGGCGATCCGGCGCTGGCCGCGCTCGCGGTACAGGCGAAAGTATTGCCGGTGACGCTCGAAATCGACGAGAGCGAAGCGTTGCGCGCGCTGATGCTCGGCAAACTACCGCGCTAGGCGCAGTTCAACCTTTGGTCAATTCCTTGTGCCGCTCCAGCACCGCTTCGGGCGAGGCATAGGCCTCCTGCAGGTCGACGCTCCAGTATTTAAGCTCGTCGAGCGCGATCGGCACGCCGGTCACCGCGCATCGCACGAAGCCGCCGGGGCGCACGACACGGAAATCGCCATCGAGGTATTTGACCTCGGCCTCGCCGTTCGGCGGCAGGGAACGATCGAAGCGATTGAGCAAGTAAGCCTCCGTGACAGCCCGGCGCGGTGAAGGCGTCAATGTAGTCGTTCGACGGCCGCAGCGATACCCATTCAGTCCGACAACGCCGACCCCGCATGATCCTCGTAATGTCCAAGGCGGCCGGACGAAGCCCCGGCTTGACTCCGCGGCCCGGTTCCTCAATGTTATATTATAACATTACACGGCTGATGGCCGTGTCGCTCCGTTTCCCAGTGCCTGGGGTGCCCTATGTCGGCTCGTTTCCGTCGCGGTCCGCTGTTGTCTTTTTTTTCGTTGCTATACGTCACGCCAGTGCTGGCTCAAGTCGCCATGGCGCAAGTCGCATTGCCGGAAGTCGCGGTCAGCGCTGCGAGCCCGATCCAGCGCGGCGCGGCCGCCCCTACGAGCGATGCCTTTCTGCAAGGCACCTTGCCGATCGTCACCGACCAGTTCGCCACCGTCACCGCGGTGCCAAACGAGGAAATTCGGCGCAGCGGCGCCGCCACGCTCGGCGACCTCCTGGATGGCAGACCGGGCATTACCGGTTCCAGCTTCGCGCCTGGCGCGTCGAGCCGGCCGATCATCCGTGGCCTCGACGTCAACCGCGTGCGTATCCAGGAAAACGGCATCGGCGCCAATGGCGCATCCGATCTTGGCGAGGATCATTTCGTACCGGTCGATCCGCTGACCACCGAACGCATCGAGGTGATACGGGGGCCCGCCACCTTGCGCTTCGGCTCTCAGGCGATCGGCGGTGTGGTCGAGACGAGCAACAACCGCATCCCGACCGGCATCCCTTCGCGCGGCATCAGCAGTGAATTCCGCGCCGGCATCAGCAGCGTCGATAAAGGCACGGACGGCGCCGTCTTGCTCGACGCCGGGGCCGGCAATGTCGCCCTGCACGCCGACGCCTTCGGCCGCAGCACCGACGATTACCGCATACCTGGCGGGCGCCAATTGAACTCGGCCACGCGCAACAACGGGCAGTCGCTCGGCGGCTCCTACATATTCAACGATGGCTTCCTCGGCCTCGCGGTGACGCAGAATAGCGCGCTGTACCGCATCCCCGGCACCGAGGGCGAAACCAACCAGACGCGCATCGACGCCCGCCAGACCAAACTCAACGCCAAGGGCGAATGGCGCGCGCCCTCTTCCGCCATCGATGCGATCCGCTTTTGGGGTGGCTCGACCTCCTACAAGCACAACGAGATCGGCCTCAGCAATCCGGCCGATTTCGCCTCCGCCGCGATCCAGCAGACCTTCCTCAGCAAGGAGCACGAAGGCCGCGTCGAGGTGCAATTGTCGCCGTTCGACCTCCGCTTCGCCTCGCTGACAACGGCGCTTGGCGTGCAGGCCAGCCGCCAGGACCTCGATGCGCCGAGCCCCAACGGCATCGGCCTGTGGGACCCGAACAAGACGGAGAGCATCGCCGGCTACTTGTTCAACGAGTTCAGGTTCACCAGCACGACCCGAATGCAGCTTGCCGGCCGCATCGAGCACGCCGATCTGTCCGGCATCGGCCGCGAATTCGACGGCATCGGCACACTGACCGCCGCGCCGGCGTCGCTGTCCTACACACCGAAAAGCCTCAGCCTCGGTCTGATCCGGAATTTGCCGCTCGACCTCGTCGCCAGCCTCACCGCGCAATATGTCGAGCGCGCGCCCAAGCCGGCCGAACTGTTTTCCGGCGGCGTTCACGACGCCACGGTGACTTTCGACAAGGGCAATACCCGCCTCGGCATCGAGGCCGCGCAATCGCTGGAAGCGGGTCTGCGCCGCGCTCAGGGTCCGTTCCGCTTTGAAGCGACGGTCTATTACACCAGATTCAAGGGCTTCATCTATCGGCGGCTGACCGGCAATACCTGCGATGAAGCGGGCGACTGCACCGCGCCGGCCGAACTCAATGAAGCGATCTATTCGCAGGCCGACGCCACCTTTCGCGGGGCTGAATTCCAGAGCCAGCGGGATCTGGCGCCGCTCGGCAGCGGCATGTTCGGCGTCGAAAACCAGTTCGACGTCGTGCGCGCCACCTTCAGCGACGGCGGCAACGTGCCGCGCATCCCGCCGCTGCGGCTTGGCGGCGGCGCCTATTGGCGCGACGCCAACTGGCTGGCGCGCGTGCGGCTCATTCATGCCTTTGCGCAGAACAACATTGCCGCCGCCGGTGAAACGGCGACGCCCGATTACGACGATCTGCGCGTCGAGCTCAGCTATAATTGGAAAGCGGTAAAGCCGCGCGCCGACCAGTTGAGCGAATTGACCGTCGGCATCAGCGGCAGCAATTTGCTCAACCGCGACATCCGCAACAGCGTGTCCTATTCAAAAGATCAGGTACAGATGCCGGGCGCCAACGTGCGGCTGTTTGCGAGTGTGCGGTATTAGCCGAACAGGCTGCCCTGTCCGCCCGAACCCTCGCCGCTGCTTTTGGCGCGCGGCTTGGGGCGAGCGGGAACTTCCTCCGCACGCGGCGGAGAGACATGATCGCGCGGCGCGCCTGCGCCATCCGCCGTCGCGGCGACGCGGCCATCGGCAAATTCAATGTCGAGCCGCATGCCGCCCGATACGCCTGCCGCCGCGCGCAGCGGATGGCCGTCGCCGTCGCGCACCAAGGCGAAGCCGCGCTTGAGCACGCCACGATAGGAAAAGGCTGCCAGCAACTGGCCGACGCTGCTCAGCCGCTGAGTACGACGGTCGAGATAAACGCGATAGGCGCGCGTGCGCCGTTCGGAAAACGCCGCGACAACTTCCTTGCCGCGCACGAGACGCTGGCTCAACAGGCGCGGCGTGAATCGCGCTGAAGCGCGCGTGAGATGCGTACGATGAAGTTGCGCATTGGCTTGCAGCGCGCGCGGCAGACGCTCGGCCAGCGAGTCGAGAGATTGGCGCGGCTCGGCGAGAATGTCTTTCGGCAGCGCGCGCGACAACATGGTGAGTTCGCGGCGGTGCCGCTCCATGCCGCGCTGCAAGCCCGCATATTTGCGATTGCCCAGCGCGTTGAGCGTCGACAATAATTCCGAACGCACCGGCACCGCCATTTCGGCCGCCGCCGTCGGCGTCGGCGCGCGGCGGTCGGAGGCGAAATCGATCAAGGTGATGTCGGTCTCATGGCCGACCGCGGAAATCAGCGGGATCATGCTGGCGGCGGCGGCACGCACGACGATTTCCTCGTTGAACGACCACAGGTCTTCGAGCGAACCGCCGCCGCGCGCGACGATGATGAGATCGGGGCGCGGGATAAGTCCGCCCTCAGGCAGCGCATTGAAGCCTTCGATCGCGGCGGCGACCTCGCCGGCGGAAGCCTCGCCCTGCACACGCACCGGCCAGACCAGCACATGGCGCGGGAAGCGGTCGGCGAGACGATGCAGGATATCGCGGATGACAGCGCCGGTCGGCGACGTGACGACGCCGATCACCTCGGGCAGGAACGGAATGAGCTGCTTGCGCGCCTCGTCGAACAGGCCCTCGGCGGCGAGCTTCTTCTTGCGCTCCTCCAGAAGCTTCATCAGCGCGCCGACGCCGGCCGGCTCCAGGCTGTCGATGACGATCTGGTATTTCGACGAACCGGGGAACGTCGTCAGCTTGCCGGTGACGATGACGTCGAGGCCTTCCTCCGGCTTGACCCGCATGCGGGCGTAGTTGCCCTTCCAGATCACGCCTTCCAAAACGGCCTTGTCGTCCTTGAGGCGGAAATAACAGTGGCCGGAGGGCGAGGCGCCCTTGAAGCCGGAAATCTCGCCGCGCACGCGCACAAAACCATAGGCGTCCTCAACCGTGCGCTTGAGCGCCGCCGACAGCTCGGAAACCGACCATTCCGTGAGGTTAACGCGCGATGACCCGGAATCGGGGCTCGCCTCATTATCGCCAATGATTCTGCTGGGGCTCATGCCCCTATAGTATACGCCCTTGGCGGTGGGTCGGGAAACTTCCTGCGCCGGCGGCAACCGATCATCAACCGTTTTGGCCTAGTGATGGCGGTGGAGACCGCCATCATGACCAATCCCCACGAGCGCGAAGTCGAGAACTACCGGGTCCAGATTCGTTGCCCGGAATGCCGCACCAATTTCCACGAGCGCCTGCAACGGGTCGTCCATGGCGATCCCGTGAAGTGCCCGACCTGCCAAGAAGAGCTGCGGTTTTCCGGCATCGGCCATATCCACGACCACGACACCGTCGCCGACTATATCCACCACGTCGAAGAGCGCACGCGGCACCCGCATTACTAGGTCCGGCGCCGCCTAGCCTGTCGACAAAGCGACCCGCCCTCTTGTCCTTGCCACCCCCGCCCGCTAACCTATAGGGGACAGCGGACTGGCCCAACGCTCATGAATATCCTCATTCTCGGTTCCGGCGGCCGCGAGCATGCCCTCGCCTGGAAAATCGCCGCCAGCCCGCTGACCACCAAGCTCTATTGCGCACCGGGCAATGCCGGCATCGCGCAGGAAGCCGAATGCGTCGCGCTCGACATCGCCGACCACGCCGCGGTGATCACCTTCTGCAAACAGGCCAAAATCGATTTCGTCGTCGTCGGGCCGGAAGGTCCGTTGTGCGCCGGTATCGTCGACGATCTGGAAGCAGCCTCCATCAAGGCCTTCGGCCCGACCAAATGGGCAGCAAGGCTGGAAGGCTCCAAGGGCTTCACCAAGGACCTGTGCAAGGCCAACAAGATTCCGACCGCGGCTTACGAGCGCTTCAAGGGTGCGGCGGCGGCAAAAGAATATGTCCGCAAGCAAGGCGCGCCGATCGTCGTGAAGGCCGATGGCCTTGCCGCCGGCAAAGGCGTTGTCGTTGCGTCGACGATTGCCGAGGCGGAAGCCGCCATCGACATGATGTTCGACGGCGGGCAAGACAGCCCACTTGGCGAGAAGGCATGGGAAATCGTCGTCGAGGACTGCATGGTCGGCGAGGAAGCCTCCTTCTTCGCATTGTGCGATGGCGACACCGCGATTGAGCTTGCGTCGGCTCAGGACCATAAGCGCGTCGGCGACGGCGACACCGGGCCGAACACCGGCGGCATGGGCGCCTATACGCCTGCGCCGATCATGACACCCGAAATGAACAAGCGCGTGATGGACGAGATTATTTTTCCGACCGTCAACGCGCTGAAAAAAGCCGGCGCGCCGTTCAAGGGCGTCCTGTTCGCCGGGCTGATGATCACCAAGGATGGCCCGCAACTGATCGAATACAATGTCCGCTTCGGCGATCCGGAAACGCAGGTGATCATGCTGCGGCTGATGTCGGATCTGCTGCCGGCGCTGATCGCGTCGCGCGACGGCCAGCTCAAGAACTTCGATCTGCGCCTTTATCCCGATGCCGCGCTCACCGTGGTGATGGCGGCGAAGGGCTATCCCGGACCTTATACTAAAGGCACATTGATCGAAGGCCTCGATGACGCGGCGCAGGTGGAAGGCGTCGAAATATTTCATGCCGGAACCAGACGCGATGGCGATCACATTGTCGCGAATGGTGGCCGCGTGTTGAATGTGTGTGCGCGCGGCAACAGCGTGGCGCAGGCGCAACAGCGCGCTTACGGCGCGGTCGATAAAATCAAATGGCCGGACGGTTTTTGCCGCCGCGATATCGGCTGGCAAGCCATCGCGCGCGAACGTAAATGAATTCAATTTAATGTTGGTCATGTTTGCGGCGATATTGCGCGGGCAAAGTTCCGGCGCATAACCGCGCCATAAATCAAAAAGCCGATCTGTATGGCTCGTATGCGCGATGCGTGGTGTTGCAGCGCAAACCTATGCCTATCTCGTCGGGACGGGCGACACGACACTTGGAGACACGACATGAAGAAATATTTCCTCACCGCTGCGTTCGCCGTTCTCGCCGCCTCGCCGGCCCTGGCGGCCTCGACTCATCACGCGCGCAACAGCGCCGGGCCCTATGCGGCCGCGGAAGATTTCTCCGCCTACGCGCAGCCGGATGCCTACACCGTTCTCCTCAACGGCAAGGTCCTTGGCCGCGACCCGGATGCCTTCATCCGTCAAAGCCTTCTGCGCGAGGGCGACCACTCCGAGCAGAGCAGCGATTAACGTCGTCGGTACGATCGAGGCGATGCAAAGCCCGGCCAATAGCGCCGGGCTTTGTTTTTCCGGGGTCCTGAGGTAGTGCTAGGCTTCCATTTGACTGTCATTCCGGGGCACACCGGAAGGCCGACAAGAACGAGGAGACGCCTTTCATGCACCCGGTACTTCGCCTTTACGAAGATGTCCTGTCCAGCGCCGAGAATGTCGAATTCCGGCTCGCCGCGCTGCCCCGTTTCATCTTCGTCGTACACGGCTCGGTGTCGATCGACGGCAAGGCGCTGAAAGAGGGCGAAGCCTGGCAGGGCTCGAGCGCGACCACGGTCAAACCGGGGCCGGATGGCGTCACCTGCTGGCGCTGGGAACTGGCGCGCGGCGATCAGGGCTCGACCGTCGCCTGCGCGCCCGGCATGATCACGCATGAGAAATTCTCGGCTTATCTCGAAACCATGCCGAAGGGCGACCTGCTGATGCGCGGCGACAGCGTCGCCTTTCCGCCCGGCGGCTGCGCCTACAAGCACAGCCACCAGGGTCCGGGCATCCGCTGCCTGATCGAAGGCGGCATTCGCATCGACACGCACGGCCGCTCGACGTCCTACGGCGTCGGCGGCGCCTGGTACGAAAGCGGGCCGGACGCGGTGTTCGCGCAGGCCGCAAGTGACAAGCAAAGCCGTTTCATCCGGGTGATGATCCTGCCGCGTGAACTGGCCGGCAAAAGCTCGATCCAGTATGTCAACGAAGAAGACAAGGCCAAGCCGAAGTCGCAGAGCTACAAGATTTTCGCCGATGCACCGATCGAGTTTTCCGGCAAACGGTGATGACCGACATTGATCGCCAGCAGGCGTTTTCCGGCACCAAGGAAGCGGCGCCGGCGCTGGCGCTCGACGCGGCGCGGCTGGCGTCTTATCTGAGCGGCCATGTGAAAGGCTTCGCCGGACCGCTGACGGCGCGGCAATTCAAGGGCGGCCAGTCGAACCCGACTTATCTTCTGGAAACGCCGGCGCGGCGCTATGTGCTGCGGCGCAAGCCGCCGGGTAAACTCTTGCCGTCGGCGCACGCGGTCGACCGCGAATACCGCGTTATCGGCGCGCTGCACCGCCAAGATTTTCCTGTCGCCGAGCCGCTGTGCTTCTGCGCCGACGAGAGCGTCGCCGGCACGGCGTTCTATGTGATGGACTTCGCCGACGGCCGCGTCTTCTGGGAGCCACAAATGCCGGGCTGCGACAGGAGCGAACGCGCCGCTGTTTACGATGCGATGAACGCAACAATCGCGCGGTTGCACGGCTTCGATCCGGCCGCGATCGGCCTTGGCGATTTCGGCCGTGGCGAGAACTATGTCGCGCGCCAGGTCGAGCGCTGGTCGAAGCAATATCGCGCCTCGGAAACTGAAAAGATCGATGCCATGGAGCGGCTGATCGATTGGCTGCCGCGCCATATTCCGCCGGCCGGCACACCGCGCCTGGTGCATGGCGATTACCGCATCGACAATCTCATCATCGACAAGCACGCACCGAAAGTTCTTGCCGTGCTTGATTGGGAACTATCGACACTCGGCGATCCGCTCGCCGACTTCACCTATCACCTGATGGCCTGGCATATGCCGATCACCGAAAGCGCGGCCGGCACCGCGACATTGGCCGGCCATGACTTGCCCGCGCTCGGCATTCCGTCGATGGCCGATTATGTCGCGGCTTACGTCGCGCGCACCGGGCTCGATCCGCGGCCGCATCTGCCGGTTTATCTCGCCTATAATTTCTTTCGCATCGCCGCCATTCTGCAAGGCATTATCGGCCGCGTGCGCGACGGCACCGCGACCTCGGACTTCGCGCCGAAGAAGGCCGCGATGATCCGGCCGCTCGCCGACACGGCCTGGCAATTCGCGCGCGACGCCGGCGCGCGCTGACCGTTACGGTCAACAAGTCCTTACCCTTGAGGCCCGTTATTCACCGGCGGTGATTGTTATTTTTTGAGACCTGCCGGCTAGCCTTGCCGGCATTATGTCGACCATTTCAACCTCCGGCCCCAGCCTGGGCGTCGCGGCCATCAACGGCAAGACCGGCACGTCGCAACGGTCGCGGCCGCGCGACCATGACGAGGGCCGCGACGACGATCATAGCGCCGACGCCGATACAGACACCGACACGCAGATTGCGCCAACGCCCGGCACCGGCAGGCTCGTCGACAAACTGGTCTAGCGCCGCGCCTGGAAAAAATCCTTCAGCAGACTTGCGCATTCGCTTTCGCCGATGCCGCCATAGACCTCCGGCCGATGGTGGCATGAGGGGCTGCCAAAAAACCGCACGCCGTTGTCGACCGCGCCGCCCTTCGGGTCCGTGGCGCCGAAATAAAGCCGCCGCACCCGCGCGAATGACAAAGCCGCCGCGCACATGGCGCAGGGCTCCAACGTCACATAGAGGTCGCAGTCGGTCAGCCGCTCCGAGCCGAGCGCCCTGGCCGCCGCGCGGATGGCGATGAGTTCGGCGTGCCCGGTCGGGTCCCTGTCGGCCAAAGTTCGGTTGCCGGCGCGCGCCACAACCTCGCCGTCGCGCACGATGACGCAGCCGACCGGCACCTCGCCGCGCGCCGCCGCGGCACGGGCCTCATCAAGGGCCAGTTGCATGAAGCTTCGGCTGGGCGGGACAGAGGCCATCAGGTCTGCTATCAGGCGGCCATCATGCCCGACAAGAGCCAAAAAGAGATTCCCGGCGAACGCATCGCCAAAGTCATGGCCCGCGCCGGCCTCGCCTCGCGGCGCGACGCCGAGGTCTGGATCGCGCAAGGACGCGTGTCGGTCAACGGCAAGGTGATCGCCTCGCCGGCGCTCAACGTCACGCCGTCCGACCGCATCGTTATCGACGGTACGCCGATGCCGACCGCCGAGCGCACCCGGCTTTTCCTGTATCACAAGCCGCGCGGCCTGGTGACGACCCATTCCGACCCGGAAGGCCGGCCGACCATTTTCGCGGCGCTGCCGAAGTCGATGCCGCGCGTCGTCAGCGTCGGCCGGCTCGACATCAACACCGAAGGCCTGCTGCTGCTGACCAACGATGGCGGACTGGCGCGCGTGCTCGAATTGCCGGCGACCGCGTGGCTCCGCCGCTACCGCGTGCGCGCCAATGGCCGCATCGACCAGGCGACGCTCGATACCTTGCGCGACGGCGTGACGGTCGGCGGTGTGCATTACGGCCCCATCGAAGCGACTTTGGAGCGCGAGCAAGGCGCCAATGCCTGGCTGATGTTCGCCATCCGCGAGGGCAAGAACCGCGAAATCAAGAAGGTGCTGGAGTCGCTCGGCCTGCGCGTCAACCGGCTCATTCGCGTGGCCTTCGGCCCGTTCATGCTCGGCGATCTTCCCGAGGGCACCGCCAAGGAAGTCGAGACCGCGGCCTTGCGCGCCGAACTCGGCGAGGCCATCGTCGCCTCCTCCGGCGCCAATTTCGACGCGCCGCTGATCAGCGACGACGAGCGGGTGCGCAAGCCGAACGCCAAGCGAATGCGCGAAGAGCGCCGCCCCGGACGCGATGGACGATTGCCGCCGCGACGCGACGGCCGATCTGGTCCACAAGCCGAAGCGAATGCCCGCAACGACAACGACAAGATCGCGGGCGGGCGCAACGATTTGCCGCGAAAGAAAAAGAAAGTGCGCCGCGACCGCAGCAAGAGTGGGCCACGGCCGAAATATCCACGGGGTAAAGATTGAGAGTCGTCGGCGGCAAACTCCGCTCGCGCCCGATCGCCGGGCCGAAGGGTGACGGCAAGTCTGAAGGATTGCGGCCGACCGCCGATCGCCTGCGCGAGTCTTTGTTCAATATTGTCGCCCATGGCTATGGCGATCCGGTTACCGATGCGCGCGTGCTCGACTTGTTCGCCGGAACCGGCGCGCTGGGCATCGAGGCACTGTCGCGCGGCGCTTCCTATGTGCTTTTTGTCGATGAAGGCGTCGAAGCGCGTTCGCTGTTGCGCAACAACACCGAAGCCTTGGGCCTCGGCGGCACCAGCCGCATTTTTCGGCGCGATGCGACCAAGCTCGGTCCCGCGCATCCGCTCGAACCGTTCACGCTCGCTTTTCTCGATCCGCCCTATCGCAAAGGTCTCGCCGAGAAGGCGCTCATCGCCGCGCGCGAAGGCGGCTGGCTCACAAAGGACGCGCTGGTCGTCGTCGAGGAAGCGACAGACGCGAAATTTGTGATGCCGGAAGGCTACGAACAACTCGAGCGGCGCGATTACGACGACAGCGAATTGATTTTTTTGCGTGCTCGGCCGCCGCAAGACAACAATTGAAATAAACGGCGAAGTCCGGAAGCGGCGAAACGGCCGCTCCCGGACCTCAGTTTCACTTGATCTACTTCTTTTTCCAGACTTCGCTGCCCTTGGTGCCGGCGTCAGTGCGGCGCCACCATTTGCCCTCGAGAGATCCGTCCGGCTTGATGTCCATGATGGCGATGACCACACGACCATCCGCGATGGAGCCGACCGCGAGCTGATTGCCGACTACCTGCCCAATGCCGACATACTTGCCGCCGTCCCATTTCAATTCGAGCGCGCCGGACTTGTCCATGGTAACGGCGAGTGATCCTTCGCCATCATATTTGGTCCCATCCGTTTCAGTCCCGCTGACAACATAGTTTCCGATCAGGCTGGCATTGGTGGCCTGGGCAAAGCTCGGCGCCGTCCAGCCGACAAGCGCTACAAAAGCAAGCACAACAATCCGAATCATGAATCACCCCCGTGTGTGGAATCCGCAGTACCCGCTCAGCCTAGCGTACCGGCCTTTTTCCGGCTAGCGCCGCCCGAACAACCTCTCCACATCCGACAGCTTTAGTTCGACATAAGTCGGGCGGCCGTGGTTGCACTGGCCGGAATTGGGCACGTCTTCCATTTCGCGCAACAGCGCGTTCATTTCTTCCGGCTTGAGACGGCGCCCTGCCCGCACCGAACCGTGGCAGGCCATCGTCGCCGAGACGTGCAGCAGGCGACGCTCCAGCGGCAGTTCGTCGTCCCATTCCGCCATGTGCTCCGCGAGATCGCAGACTAACCCCCGCACATCGATCTCGCCAAGCAAAGCCGGCGTCTCGCGCACCGCGACCGCGCCCGGTCCGAACGGCTCAATGACGAGGCCAAACTGCGCCAGGTCCTCGGCGCGCGCGGCAAGACGCGCCGCATCGGCCTCGTCGAGTTCGACGATTTCCGGGATCAGCAATATCTGCCGCGCCACGCCGCTTTTCTCCACTGCCGCCTTCATGCGCTCATAGACGATGCGTTCATGCGCGGCATGCTGGTCGACAATGATGAGGCCGTCGCGCGTCTGCGACACGATATAGGTCTCGTGAATTTGCGCCCGCGCCGCCCCGAGCGGACGCTCGACCAGTTCAGCGGCCGGCTCGAAACTTTCGACCCGCGCATCGGCTGACGGCGCGCCAACGTCAAAAGCGGCCTGCTCGGGCTCGGAAAAGCCGAGCGCGACATTGCCATGCGTTGGCGACCACGGCATCGGCCGCGCCGGCGAATTGCGCCAGTCATAGGCGCCGCGCCGCGGCATCGACACCGGCCGAAACGCGGCGATGGTCGCGCCGCCGCCGGTCGAGGCGGCGCGCTGGCCCTCGCGCATCAGCGCGTCTTTCAGCGCGCGCACGATCAAGCCGCGCACCAGCCCGCCATCGCGGAAGCGCACTTCGGTTTTTGCCGGATGCACATTGACGTCAACCTCGCGCGTCTCAAGCGTGACGAACAGAGCCAGCAGCGGATGGCGGTCGCGCGGCAGATAGTCGGCGTAAGCGCCGCGCACCGCGCCGACCAAGAGCTTGTCGCGCACCGGCCGGCCATTGACGAACAGATATTGGCCGAGCGTGTTGGCGCGCGACAAAGTCGGCAGCCCGGCAAAGCCGTGCACGCGCACGCCGTCGCGTTCGGCATCAATGGTGATGGCATTGGCGCGGAATTCCGCGCCGAGCACGTCGCCGAGCCGCGCCAATTGATCGCCGGCGGGCGCGGCGCTCCATGTCACCGGGGCGCGTTCCTCGCCGGCGATGGTGAAGGCGACGTCGGGCCGGCTCATGGCGAGACGGCGCACCACTTCGCGCACCGCTTCGGCTTCGCTGCGGTCGGTCTTGAGAAACTTCAGCCGCGCCGGCGTCGCATAAAACAGATCGCGCACCTCGATGGTCGTGCCCTGCGACAGGGCCGCCGGCTTGATTTCAGATTTTTCGCCGCCATCGACTTCGAGCGTCCAGGCATGCGGTTCGGAGGCGTGCCGCGTGGTGATGATCAGCCGCGCGATCGAGCCGATCGACGGCAGCGCCTCGCCGCGAAAGCCGAGCGTGTCGATGGCGAGCAAATCGTCGCCGTCGAGCTTCGAGGTCGCATGCCGCTCGACGCACAGATCGAGATCGGCGCGCGTCATGCCTGAGCCGTCGTCGGTGACGCGAATGAGACGGCGGCCGCCGCCGTCGGTCAGCACATCGATGCGCTTCGCACCGGCGTCGAGCGCGTTCTCGACCAGTTCCTTGACCACGCTCGCCGGCCGCTCGACCACCTCGCCGGCGGCGATGCGGTTGACGGTTGCTTCGGGGAGCTGGCGGACGGGCATGGAAAAGGAACCTGATTCGATTGACGGCAAACTGTAATGGCGGGGTTGGGCGCTTGCGAGGCGGGCGGCCGCCTTGTGCCCGCTATACTTTATGGCTTGTCGTCCCCGCGCAGGCGGGGCCCCATAATCCCGGTCGTTGAATCGAGGCGTTGCAGGAAAGGCAGCTGAAACCCGGCTCAATTTTTGGCGCTGCGGCGTATGGGTCCCCGCCTGCGCGGGGACGACATCGAGACATGCATCATCTCCCGTATTGTTTGCGGCCCCGGGCAAGCCAACGTCTGATTTCCTTGCCCTCGAAATATCGAGGGTGTGGCGCGCCAAGCGACGCTCCAGTGTTTCCGTGTGTGAGCATCTCTTTGCGGAGATGCCCGCGCCTCTCGGCGCGCCACGGCGGCGTCTTCCGGCAGCCGGGCCGCGCTTCTGGCGGCTGTTGGCCTTCCGGAACGGCCGAGGCGCGGTCCTTTTGGGCCCCACACCTCTTTAGTCCCGGCAAAGCCAAGGGCTTCGCACCATCAGCGAGCTCCTCGCAGGAGGTCCTAGTGCCTCCGGGCGGGGCCCCGGCACCGCCCGAGCGCGGGTGACTGCGTTTGTCACCGCCCGCGGGCGCCGCATCCAGTCCCATCATGTAGACGCCTCTAGATGACGCCCTCGAACGGACCGAACGATGAGACTATAAGCATAGGTTTAAAGGCCGGTCAAGGGTTGTTCTGTCGTCCCGGGCGAGCGAGCCATAAACGCGTTGACGCGCGTCTTCGACGCGCTATGGCAAGCGAGGCCCGGGACCCATACGCCGTGCCTTATCGAGAGGACACGGTGTATGGGTCCCCGCCTGCGCGGGGACGACGGAAGGGGATCAATCCATCGAAGCCTTGCCACCGCGCAGGGCCTTGATCTGGCCGCGGTGCTTCTTGCCCTCGACCCGCTTTTTCTTTTGCGCGCGCGGCACCTTGGTGGCGCGGCGCACGACAGGCTTCACCGCCGCCTGGCGGATCAGGTCGAACAGCCGCTCGCGCGCGTCGGCGCGGTTCCTTGTCTGGTCGCGGTATTGCTGCGCCAGAATGACGATGACGCCGTCCTTGGTGAGCCGTGAGCCGGCGAGCTTCATCAGCCGGACCGCGACGTCGTTCGGCAGGCCCGGCGAGCGCCGCGCGTCGAAGCGCAACTGCACGGCGGAGGACACCTTGTTGACGTTCTGCCCGCCCGGCCCGGAGGAGCGCACGAAGCTCTCTTCCAGTTCGCTGTCGTCGATGGAGATTGTGTCGGTGACGCGGTGCATGATTCCCATCATGCGTCATTCCGGGGCGCGGGCGAAGCCCGCGAACCCGGAATCCAGAGACAAGTGACAGGGCTGGATTCCGGGTTCGCGCCTATCGGCGCGCCCCGGAATGACTAGGCGGTGAGATACTTCTTCGCCAGTATCTTGCCCTCTTCCACCGCCGGCTGGTCGAAGGCATCGACGCCGAGCAGCTGCGCGGCGATGATCGTCTCCAGCATGAAATGCATCAGGAGTTCGCCGAGGCTTTCCTCATCGATCCTAGGCAAATGGATCGTGCGGACCGGGCAGCCGTTCTTGATGAGCGTCTCCGCCGTGGCGCGGCCCTGCGCCGCCACGAGGTCGCCGATGGTCTTGCCGCCGAGGCCCGGTTCACCGGCGACCTTGGCGAGATCCTTGTCGATGCGTGGGCCAAGCCCGGCGCGATCCGTGGTGATGACGGTGAACAGTTTGTCGCGCGGACCGGCGATGAACAACTGCAACTGGCTGTGCTGGTCGACCGGACCGAGCGCGGCGATCGGCGTCGTGCCCTTGCCATCCTTGCCGAGGCTCTCGGCCCAGAGCTGCACATACCAGCGGGTGAAACGTTCCAGCCGGTCGGCATAGGCCATGACGACGCTGATGCCCTTGCCTTTGGTTTCGGCGAGCGCCACCGACAAAGCCGCGCCGAGCGCGGCCGGCACGTCGGCGGCTTTCTTCTTCGACAGCACCGGCGCCAGAGCGAGGCCGGCGCCTTCGCGGATCGCCACGACATCGAGGCCGAGCATCGCCGCCGGCAGCAGGCCGACATTGGTCAGCACCGAGAAACGGCCGCCGACGCCGGTGTGATGATCGAGCATCGGCACTTT